>PKTG01000147.1 GCA_002869225.1 Candidatus Muiribacterium halophilum
TCAGAATATCGATGAAAAATGGATGCTTGTTGAAGAACATTATTCTAAGATATTTGAGATGTCCGGTGGTGGTAAGACTGGTAAAGGTTCAGCTGATATCATGGCTCAGATAACAAAAAGATTATTTTCTGAGATGAATATGTCTTCAGGGACTCTTTCATCAGCTTCATCAGATACTATAGCTGCTCAAAAGAAAGTAAAAGAAGAGGAAGGCTTCTGGTTCAAGGTTGGAACAGAGCTTATAATATACGGAGAGACTCTTCCTGATGCTAAAGTAGTGATGGATGATGAAGAAATAAAACTTAGACCAGATGGTAGTTTTTCACTTAGATTTGAACTTCCTGACGGAAATCATGAGTTTCCAATCAAAGCTACATCAGCCAACGGAAAACATGAAAGAAAAGTTAAGATAATCGTAACCAGAGACGCTGAATAAAGGAGAAATATTATGGGTAAGAAAGGCTATCTTGCAATTATGCTACATGCTCATCTTCCGTTTGTGAGACATCCGGAATATGATAGATTTTTAGAAGAAGACTGGTTATATGAAGCTATTACTGAGACATATATCCCGCTAATAGAAGGTTTCGAAGAACTTTCAGAAGAAGGAGTCAACTTTAAGCTGACCATGTCATGTACACCCCCACTAATGGAAATGCTTACTGACGAACTTCTTCAGAATAGATATTTAAGACATCTCGATATGCTTATTGAGCTTTCAGAAAAAGAAGTTATTCGAACTAAACTCGACCCTGCTTTTAATAAGACAGCAAGGATGTACCTTAGAAAGTTTAGAAAGACAAGAGATATATTTTTAAAATATAATAAAAACATTGTATCAGCATTTGCAAAGTTTCATTATGCTGGAAATCTTGAGCTTATTACATGTTCAGCGACTCATGGATTCTTCCCTCTAATGGTCCATAAAGAGTCGAAAAATGCACAGCTTAGACAGGCTCAAAGATCATATAGAAGACATGTTGGTTCAAATCCTAGAGGAATATGGCTGGCAGAATGTGGTTATTATCCTGGTGATGATGAACTCCTTAAAAATAATGATATGAGATTCTTCTTTACAGATGCTCATGGTGTGCTTTATGCAGACCCTAGACCTAAAAACGGTGTCTTTGCACCTATAATGTGTGAAAGCAATGTTGCAGCATTTGGTAGAGATGTTGAATCCTCTAAATCAGTCTGGTCTTCTGTTGAAGGTTATCCTGGTGATTACAACTATAGAGAATTTTATAGAGATGTTGGTTTTGACCTTGATTTTGATTATCTTGAACCATACCTTCATGGTGGTGGCTTAAGAACTAATCTTGGAATAAAATATTATAGAATAACAGGTGAAGGAACACACAAAGAACCTTATGACGAGGATGTTGCTAATGCTCGAGCTGAAGAACATGCTGGAAACTTTATGTTCAACAGAGAAAAACAGGTTGAGAGTCTTGCAGCAATGATGGACAGACCTCCTATAATCGTTTCCCCTTACGATGCGGAGCTTTACGGACACTGGTGGTATGAAGGTCCGGTATTTCTTAAGCATGTACTTAGAAAAGTAGCTCTTCATTCAGAGACACTTGAACTCACAACACCTTATGAATATCTTCAGAATCATAATGTGAATCAGGTATGTACTCCATCACTTTCAACATGGGGTGATAAAGGTTATTGTGAAGTATGGCTTAACGGAACAAACGATTATATATACAGACATCTTCATAAAGCACAGGAGAGGATGATAGAACTATCTAACAGATTCGAGAATGCTCAAGGTCTTCAGGAAAGAGCACTTAATCAGATGGCAAGAGAACTTTACCTTGCACAAAGCTCTGACTGGGCATTTATTATGACAACAGATACTATGGTCCCTTATGCTATCAAGAGGACTAAAGATCATATTATGCGATTTAACAGGATATATGATATGGTTGTTAATAATAATATTGATTCAGCATACCTTTATGATGTAGAATCAAAAGATAATATTTTTAGAGATACCTGTGACTTTAGGGATTTCCAGAGCAAACATTTGTAGGGATAGGAATCAATATACATGACTGGTGAATTTTATAAAAAATTTGGAATAGTGTTTGGATTCTTTGTATTTTTATACTATTTCCTTATAATGTTTATGCTTCCATCCGCTTTTAAGATGCTTATACAGGCTACAAAAGAACAACTTAAGGAAAAATAGTCATGAATTTAGAAATAGAAAAGTTTTTTAATAAAGATAATCTCATCTCCCTGATATCCTATGGTAAGGATCCGGGAGATGTCTTTTCCTCGACTCTTGTTGCTATAATGCAATCTGTAGATGTACATTCGATAGAAAAGACAAAAAAGCTTAAGCATAAAGATGTTGTAATAATGTCAAAAGAGGAGTTCTTTAACTCAATCGATGTATTCCCGATAGAGTTTATCACTATGAAACACTCCTATAAAGTGATATTCGGTGAGGATGTACTTTCCGAGATCGATATTGATATGAAAAATTACAGACATCAGCTTGAGTATGAGGTTAGATCAAAAAAACAGATCCTTACTCGTGCGATAAGAGAGTTCGGAAGCACCTCCCGTTTTACAGCTAAGATAATGGATGATATATTAAATCAGTTAAAGATACTTGTTATTCATATTGCACATCTTTCACAGGAACTTAAGTCATTTGAATACGATTATATGGTGGCAATACATAGACTTTCAGAAGTATCCGGTAAAGGGATGGAGACTCTTACGAATCTTCTATACAGCATAGAACAAAATAAATACAAAGATTACAGCAAAGGTCAGAAACTCCAATTTTTAAGTGAATTACTTCAGGATATTAAAGACCTTCAAGGATATGTAGATAGTTTTGAAGCTTAATAAGACTTTTTCAATTTTTTTTATAATAATATTTTTTCTTGTAAACCCGCTTCTTGCAGATAAACTCCCGGAATATAAGTCATATTTCAACGATTATACGAATTTCTATGACCAGACTTATGTTCAGGTCTATAATAATCTGCTTACCAATATCTCAAACACTAAAAAGATGACCCTTGTATTTGCAATTGTCAGTGATTACGCTGGTGAAGGTTCAATTGAAAGTTATGCTGTCGAGCTTTTTGAAAAATGGAAGATAGGTGATAAGGAAAAAGACAACGGTATGCTTGTCGTCTTAAACAGCAAGACCAGAGAGATAAAGATAGAAGTAGGATATGGACTTGAAGGAGATTTCCCCGACGGTTATGTTGGAGAACTTCTTGATAGATTTATTTATTACTATAAGCAGCAGGGAAAAGAAAAGGCTACGCTGGCTCTTATTGCGATGATAGCAGAAAAAGAAAAAATAAAACTCGATTATAGACAGGCTAGAAACAACGCAAATCCAAAAGCTGCAAAAAGAAATCCGATCGTCATGATAATAATGTTCGTGATCTTTATAATAATATTTATCAGAAACCCATTACTTGCTATGTATCTTATGTCCTCTTTCTTTGCAAGAGGTGCAAGTGGAAGTTTCTCAGGTGGACTCGGTGGTTTTGGTGGAGGTTCATCAGGTGGTGGCGGAGCCAGCCGAAGGTTTTGATCTATGATTGAAAATACGACTTTACATATTTATGAAAGAAATCGTATGGAAGATCTGCTGAAGATATTCTCAATAATACTTGAAAATCGCAAATTCGATCCACTCAAAAAAGAAAAAGTCGTTATTCAATCCCAGGGTATGTCAACATGGATAACTCGTGAACTTTCCAGACAACTCGGTATCTTTGCAAATATTGATTTTGTATTTCCAAATGCGTTTATCGACGATCTTTTTAAAAAATGTTTCAAAGATTCCTATGATCCTGAAAAACTAACCCGAGATGTACTTGTTTTCAGGATAATGAAGGTGTTATCAGAAGATATTGAAAATAATAAACAAAAATATTCCCAGATATACGACTATATAGATGAATACACTTCCAGGAACTTTAAGATATCATCAAAACTCTCAGCACTTTATGATGATTATCAGATATTTCGTTATGAGATGATAAACAGATGGAACAGTGATTCAAACAAAGATGACTGGCAGGCAGAGCTATACCGTGAAATAAAACCAAAGAATATACCGGACAGGTCACAACTTCTTTACAAGCTTCAAAAAATGAGTTTTACCAGAGAAGAGATTTCCTCTTTAATAGGAACAACAGATATATTTATTTTCGGAATATCTGTGCTACCTCCATATTACCTTAAGATATTTGAGTTTCTATCACAATACATTGATGTTCATATGTTTCTGATGAACCCATGTCGGGAGTTTTGGGTGGATATAAAGACCGAAAGGGAAAAAGCTCATAAATTCATTCAGGCAGCTCAGAAAAGTGGCATTGAGAACCTTGAGGAAAGTGATCTTCATTTTTTCACAGGAAACACACTTCTTGCTGAGTTCGGTGGGATGGGAAGAGAGTTTTTCTCACAGCTTCTGGATACCGATTCACAAGTCGAGGTGTCTCAGACAAAAAATCAAAATACTCCAAACACACTTCTTGAACATATACAGGATCAGATAAGTGAACTTTATCAAAGTGATAAAGATAAGATCAAGATCAATAAAGATGATGATTCTCTTATCATAAGTTCATGTCACGGAAAAAGAAGAGAGATAGAGGTTTTAAAGGATTATATACTCGATATACTTCAAAAAGATCCGAATATTCAGCCTTCCGATATTATCGTTATGGCACCAGATATACAGGATTATTATCAGCTTGTTGATGGAGTATTCTCTAAAAGTTATGCTGGTGAAAGATTGGTATACTCAATATCAGACCTTTCGGTACGGCAGGAAAATCAGCTTGTTGATCTTTTCCTTAAACTCATATCACTTTCAAAAAGCAACATAAAAGCAAGTGATCTTATAGAGCTTGTAGAAGATCCGATTATAATGGAGAGTTTTAATATAACCGAAAATGATCTTGTTATTATCAGAAACTGGGTCAGAGAGACAAATATGAGAGTTGATGTCGTTAGCGACGATCTCTACACTATAAACCACGGTCTTAAACAGCTTTTATCAGGATTTTTAATGAATGAGGAAAGGGTTTTTGAGGATTCCATAACATGCTACAAAGATATTGAAGGTAGCCAGGCTTTACTTCTTGGAAATATTCTAGAATTGATAGAACTCTTAAAATATATTCAGCTAGAGACAAAAGAACTGAAGACCTTAAACGAGTGGGGAACATTCCTTCATTCAGTAGTTGAAAGATTCGAGGATGTTGATATCTCATATTCACAGCAAAAGATAATAAGGGATACAATATCAGTTTTTACAGAAGAAAAGGATATTCAAACTCTATCGGGTTTTGATAAACCTGTTGGCTTCGAGACTATAAGGCTTTATATTGAAAGAAAACTGGGTTCAAATATATCTTCAAAAGGCTTTCTTTCAAAAGGTATTACATTTTCATCCATGCTTCCAATGCGAAGTATACCATTTAAAGTAATATGTCTTTTAGGACTGGATCAGGATACTTTCCCTAGAAAAGACCCTAAACTCGAGTTTGATCTTATAAAAAGCCATCCGAAACTGGGAGACAGATCATCCAGAAAAAGTGATATTTATCTTTTCCTTGAAGCTTTGATGAGTTCAAGAGAATATTTTTATATGTCTTACATAGGACAGGATAGCAAGGATAACTCACAGAGAAACCCATCCGTAGTTCTGGAGCAGCTTGTCGAGTATATTGAGACTAATTTTTATATTGAAGATGCAGATATACTCGATCATCTTATTAAAAGACACAGGCTTCAGGCATTTCATAGTGATTATTTCAGACCTGAATCAAAGCTGTTTTCCTATAACGAAGAGAATCTTGAGGTCTCTAAAGCTTATAACCTGCAAAAGACTGATATTAAGGATATTTCCATAAACGATTCTCTGGAATCAGATATAAGAGAATATACTCCAATTGATATAATAAGATTCTTCAAAGCACCTTGTGAGTTTTATCTTAAAAATGAAAATGATATCATCTTTCTTCAAAACGATGATGATGTAAAGGATTATGAGGATTATCAGATAGATGGACTTCAAAGATATATACTGGTCAAAAAGATATACGAA
>PKTG01000074.1 GCA_002869225.1 Candidatus Muiribacterium halophilum
AGATGCTGAAAAGAAATATATAGATATTTTGAATGAAGAAGGTTCTCAGTACAATGAGTTTCCAACTTATAACCAGAGAGCGGATTATTCAGATTATCAATGGTAATAAAGTTCATAAAATGAACTTTATGATGTTTGGCTGAAGCCAAAATGTTTTTGCTAAAGCAAAAAGGATGATGAGCTAAAGCTCATGTGCTTTCTATCTGAAAGGGTTAAACTCTTTGCAAAGCAAAGTACAGCCTGAAAGGCTCATCTTGAGCGAAGCGATACATCAGCAGCAAAGCTGATAAACGGAATTTAAAGGAGCTAACAATGAAAAAAACAATTTTTATTCTATTTGTACTAACCGCTTTTATTTTTGCAGGAGCATCAGAGTATTATGATAAACCTTTCATCTTTCCTGGTTTTCATAGAAAATATTTTAAAGATAATATAAAAGATGAACTTTTACCACTTGATTTTGAAAATTATAAACCTTGTGCTGTTCGTTTACTTGTTGACAAAGATGAAGTGTTTCCAAGAGCTTTAGAGATGATGAAAGATGCAAAAAAGAGTGTTATGTTTAACATGTATCTTTTTGGTGGAGAGCTTGGAAAGAATATCGTAGACCTTCTAAAGCAAAAAATGGATGAAGGTGTGAAAATATATATGATCATGCCGGAAGGAAAAGAATCCAAGGAAGAAGGTGAGTTTGATGAGTTTCATGAAAGAGGTTATATGGGTCGACCAGAAGCAAGAGGTGGTCACGATGTAAAACCTCCATACAAAGAGATGATATCATATGCAATACAGCAGGGACTTCCTGTAGTTCATGCTGAAACAAAGTTTCTTGATACTCCAGGTCTTGTCAAGATAGATCATAGTAAACTGATAATAGTCGATTCAGAAAGAGCTCTTGTTGGCGGAATGAACTTTGCAGATACGGTTGCTAAAAACCATGATTCAATGGTTGAAGTAGTTGGGCCTTATGTTGAAGAAATTGAAAAGATATTTATAAACAACTGGCTTTGTTCATATAGTAAACAAAGATCTGGACTTTCAATATTTGATAAAGATAATTCAAAAAATATGATGAGAGATGCTGTATCCAGAGGTTGGCTTAAAGCCGAAGCGATTCCTACTGTTACAAGTCCATATAAGAATAATACAAGAAGAGTGCTTAAAAGATTGTTTGATCAGGCAAAGAACAATATATATATTGAGCAGCTTTTACTTAACGATAGCGATATTATAAAATATCTTCTTAGAGCTGCTAAAAGAGGCGTTGAGGTTAAAGTGATCGTAGATCCAGCAGAACATCTTTATTCGATGGATTGGAAAGGCGGACCTAACAATAAAGCAATTGGTGCTTTTCAGAAGCTCAAGAAAGAACACAAAGAAGTAAATGCAGAGGTCAGACATTATGATATCTTACCTGGGCAGGAACTTCATATGAAACTTTGTATAGTTGATGGGATGTATGTTGGTCTTGGTTCAACAAACTTTACAAGTGGAGCTATGAGATCAAACTATGAGGCTTTCCATATCTTTAAGAGTAGAGAGCTTGCTTATGCTTATGAGAATCTATTTATGAATGATTGGGAAACAAGGACAAGGATACCGGATGATCTAAGTGTTGTAGAGAGTGTTATAGGGTTCGTTTCGGATATACTGTTTTAAGGGTTTATACCCCACGGGTCCTGTCGCCTGCGACGTTCTCAAAATGTCCCTAGTGGAACAGAACCAGAATTTTGAGAATCTTTCTCCGGCACCACCCGCTGACATATATACTGCTTAATAAGATAACATATCCTTAACGTGTTGTAGTGAAAGATTTAAAAAAGATTAAAGTCTAGTCAATAGATGTTTAGTGAGAAGTGAGAGGTTGAATTCACTAGAACCGAAGGTCGCTTACTAACAAAGTGCTTACTAAAACAAATGTTTGCTTACTAGGATTTATTAATCCGCTTACAATAAAAAAAGAGCCAGGGAAACCTGGCTCTTTTTTTGTTTTAGATGCCTAAAAACTTATCTGCTGGCCGATCTCTACTGATCTTCCAGCTTCAGGTCTTCCAATATAAGTATAATAGTTTCTATCAAACGCGTTTTTAACATTGACATAAAACTTTCTATTAGTTTTTCCTTCGAACAGATCATGATCATAATAAATGTCCACTAAAGTATATGAAGGTATCTTTGTCCATAGACCAGAGAAGTCATCTATCTGTTCGCTATCACCAACATAAGTGATCTTAGATCTTATCTTGTTGTTTCCAATCTGTTTACTATAATCGAATACGAGTTTCTGCTCTGCAAAGTTTTCTACTTTATCTGTAGCTGGATTAGTCTTGTTTTTTGCTGAGTTATATGAAAGTAATAGTCTGAAGATGTTGTTCTTATATTGATAATTCATATCAAATGCAAGTCCAGTGTAATCAAATTCACCAATGTTTTGATTCTGTTCAACATCATCCTCACCATTATTTTGTATTCCATCGTTATCAGTTGGGTTAACTCCTGATTCATCATCGTAAAAACCTACGACTACATTGTCGATCTGATCCTTTACATTATTTAAGAATACTCTTGATGAATATTTTACCTGTCCGAAATTACCAATGTAATTTAAACCTATTATTGTTGCTTTTTCAGAATCAAGATCAGGATTCTGCCAGTCTGTACCTAAGTATCCTGAGTACATCTCTTTGATGGTCGGGAATCTATTCTTTTGTGAGATATCAAGTGATGTGGTTGCATCAAAAGCGTATTCAAGAGAAAAATCAGTATTTTTAAGATCATCTAAAACTGGTTTTTCTCCAGGAGTTCCAACCAGGTTAGCGTTAAATACATAGTTTGTTAAAACTGCAGTATTGTTTACAATATTTCCAAGTTTTTTTGTTGAGTAGGAAAGACCAGCTTTGATCTTATTTCTGAAATCAAAGACAGCTCCAAAAGAAGAGACTTTTGCTGAATATTTTTCCCATGGATCACCAATATCATCCTGTTCTTTATGTTCATCATCTTTATAATAGAGAATCATTGAAAGATCATAATTTTTCATTTTGTATTCAGGAACCACTTTTATTCCAAGTGAATCGTCATCATAGATTGAATGGAAAGCTCTTCCTGTTAATTGTGTATTATAATTTGCGTTATCATAAGCATCAAGTACATTATAATAAGTATCTTTGAATATTGTGTATTCGATTCTTTTATTTTCGTTTTTTTCGATTAGATTATAGGAAAATTGTTCTTTTTCCCAAGTCGTGAATCTCCAGAATCTTCTGCCGGCTCTAAACCCTTCAGTATCTCCTACAAGACCGTTTGTATTATCGATTTTTGTATATCTGATACCGTGTTCATCGTTTTTGAATTTTTTACCAATATAAAGGTTCAAGGATTCCTTGTCGAAATCAGAATTATCTCTAACTCCACCATCCTCATCAGGATTTGGAACAAAGTCTCTTGAAAGACTGTAACCATCTGTTGTGTCTTTAAAGAAGTTAAGATGATAAGCAAGGTCATTGTTGTTACCTTCATAAGAGAACTGATATAATCTTGAGTTGTTTTCTGAGAGTCTTAGATGAAGTAGTTTTCTTTCAGTATATTTAGGTTTTTCAGTTACAAGATTAATAGAAGCACCAAATGCTTCTGGTCCTGATAGGAGGGCGTTGACACCTCTGTTTATCTCTACTTTAGCTATGTTGTTGACAGGTATCTCGTTAAGATCAATATAGCTATCATATACATTGTAAATAGTTGCACCATCTAAAGTTATTTAGAACTGATAGTCGTTAAATCCGTCAAGACGATAACCGTATGACTTTGAACCACTTGTATAAGTCAAAAAAGGTAGTTCGTCCAGTACTCCTCTAAAGTCGTTAATATCCTGTTTTTTGTTTTGATCAAGAACGACTTCGGTTTGATAAATATTGTTTTTCTTTTGCACTTTTCCTGTAACGATATAATTACCGATGTCAAAATAGGTATCAGCAAAAGTAGTGAGTGTAAGTAGAATGATTAGTGTTAGTGCGAATTTTTTCATTTTTTCTCCTTTTTCAATATGTTTTAAAAGATACAACGGTAGTTGTTCGATGTATATACTAAAACATAACGAAAAAAGTTTCAAAATATTTTTTTAAAATTTTTAAATAGATTTTTAAAGAGTATTTTTAATTCATGTTTTTGTTTTTTACAATGAAGATTTTTTCAATAACTTGGCTATATCCTTTTTCTTCATCAGAGTTAATTGACAATATTTCATAATCATTAATAGAAGTTGATGAAGGAGATGAGAAGTCAAAGGCATGATAAAACGATTCATCAGAGATTCTTATTTTACATAATTTAAAAGGATTTTTTATATTATATTTAAAATTGAAGAATATATTGTTGCCTGAAACATTAGCTGAAAAAACAGGTTTGAGGTTGATTTTCATATCATCGATAGTAATAAATGTATAGTATGAGTTTTTTTCAAAGTTCTGTGATATTTCACTTTCAAGATCTTTTATTTCATAATTGTTTAGAATAAGGTCGCCATCTTTATCAAAATCATTAATGATATTAAAAGAGAACATCTCATCTACTTTCCATTTTATAAAAAGACTCGTATTATTTTTTTCTGAAGATTTAACATCAAGACTAAGATCGATAAATACATGTGGATGTGAAAAAGTGATTATACATATAAAAAAAGAGAAAAAAATAATTAAGTAAGTTTTATTCATAAAGTTATTATAACATAAAAAAAGGCTACCCGAAGGTAGCCTTTTGTGTTTTACTTAAAATTGATACTTATCTTATTACTGCACTTCCTCTTTCGATAGTTTCAGTATCATCTGTGTTAACTGTTTTAATGAAGAAATTAAAACCAGTTCCACTGCTTATAGGTTTCTTAAGCTGATGAATACTTGTTACAGTTCCATCAGTCTCAGTTATTTTTAAAACTCCTCTTTCAATGGTCCATGTTCCGGTTATTGATCCTGAAACATCATAATCAGCTTCAAGAACAACACCAGGAACTGTAGCTGTTATTCCTGTACCGTCTTCCTGAGTGATAGTGATATCAATAGTCTTTCCTGAAACAACAGTTTCATCGAAAGGAACTGTCTCATAGAAAGTTGCATTTGAAGATGTCATTTTAAGAGTGTGTTCACCAGTTGTTGAATTAGACATTATAAGAGCGCCGTTTATAGTCATAGAACCTACGGATATCTTTAAAAGAGTATCGTCTACGCTTGTCCAAGTCATAGCAGTATCAACTACTGTGGATGTTTCACCTGTGTCAAATTTTTCATCAGCTATATTAGAACCTGAAACAGTCATAAGATGAAGTTCATCCCAACCAGATGCTCCGGTAGCTGTTCTTGGGTCTTTAAAATATGCACAATAAGTTGCATCAACAAGGAAAGAGTTATCATTGAGTGAATCTAATGATTTATCCCATGCATAATGTTCATATTCATATGCACCAGTTTCAGCAATATAGTTAATCATTGGTCCACCAGGATTACCAAAACCAAAATGTCCTAGTGAATATATATATGTAACGTTTCCACTTGTGTCTGTAAGAGTATTTCCTCCAGGAATATCGCCAACAGTTATGTTAACTGAAGAATATGTTTCGTCTTCCCCAACTGGCTGTTCCCAAAGGTAATAGATTCCATTATTGATATCTATTACAGCTCTTTCAGCTTCATCAGTATCGACAAATTTATTTTTGTCAGTATCAGCAACTTTAGATACTATCCAGCAATCCCAACCTTCACTTACAGTAACATCACTGTTATCAGCAAGATCTTCAAATGCTGCCATAGCACCATACATATCTGTATAATCGATTCTCATAGCAGCAGGAGCAGTTCCTGATGTAGCTGTAAAAGTTAGAGTGTATCTTTCTTCAGTTGTATCTCTATCAGTAATAGCGTATGTTCCGGCACTTTCAGTTTTTGTAGTTGGAGTGAATTTTGTATAAGTATAAGTACCAGCAGTAGCGCTAGTCTCTGTTAGGTTGAACATCTCAAGATATTCCCACACAGAAGGGTTCTGCGTGTAATCGGTTTTTTCTTTATAGAAATTTGTTGCAACATCTACAGATATAGTTGAAGCTTCAACAAGGTTTAACAGTTCGATCTCTCCATTTTCGAGAACTGCGACTATAAAACCAGTAGAAGTCTTTTCAAGTTTATATATCTTAATATCATTAGCAAGAGTATTGATATTAAGATAATCAAGAGTAGCTGTTCCACCAAGTGCAAGAGAAGCAATTGTTGGAGTGAACTCTAGCCATATGTCTATCTCATTATCATACATTCTGTCATCAGTAAAGTTAAATAATGAAAGTAGTTCATCGGTTTGGTTAGTTACGTTAAAATTCTTATTATCATAATCAGCGGTTGCAAATGCAGTAGCTTCTCTCATTATTATAGTTGATTTTTTAGTTGATGAACCTGACATATCAGCAAACTGTGCAGTTAATGAATAACCACTTTCGTCAGCTGATACCTGGTCTATCTTATTTGTTAAAAGAAGGTAAGCATTATTAAGTTCTGCAATTGAAGTGTTAGCAACAGCACCAAGGTTAATAGTATTGTTAGTTCCAAATGCCCAACTTACACCAGTCTGTGTCTGAGTAATTGAATTGAAATCATTGTATTTTATTATGTCTACAGTGTTATCATCGTTGAACTCAAGTATGTAATAGTTGTTATCAACAACACCAGGAATGATTGCAATATAGACTTTTCCTGAAAGAGCTGCTGAAGTAAGTGTAAGAGGAGTCTTCTTAGTTATAGTAGCTTTTGAGAATCCTGCGAAAGCACCAGAACCATCATATTCAATTATGAATAGTTCAGGAGAACTTACAAGATTTGTAGCAGAAGCTGCGAATCTCCAAATTTTCTGTGAACCGGAACCGGTTGTCATAGTTATAACATTGTTACCATCAAGTGATACTGGTATTTCTGTTCCATTTTCAACAAGTTTATCTGAGGTTGAATCAGCATCTGAATCTTTAGCTTCGAGAATCATACCATCATGACTTATGAAAACATTACCAGGAGCGAAGAAACCATCTGCCTGAAAATCAGTTGTTGCGGATGGCTGGAAAGCTCTCCATAGAGTAGTCTCACCGTTGGTATCGTTATATGAGTAAATTCCAAAACCATCTGAAGCTACATAATAAACAACACCTGCTACATCCTGTGAACCACCAACAATAGTCTGAGTAGCTGAAGCTACACTTGCCCATGCCGTGCTGTTAACAGTTGTAATATGTTTTGAAAGTGATCCAGCTGAGCTGACTTCGACAGTACCAGCAATAGTGTAAGCTGTGTATGAGGTTCCATCATAATATAATAGCGTTTCGTTATATACAACTTCATCGTTAGCAGCAGCACCAAAACCGATTATTGATATGTTATTACCGTTTTCATAATAGAAAGCTCTTGATTCAATATCAGTTAAAGCTATTGTGTTAGCAGTAGCTGGAGCTATTTCATTTGTAAGCTCAGTTGTAGTTGTATCTACCTTATCAATAAAGGTAAGAGCAGTATCTTCAATAGTTGAAAGTGCAGAAACTATAGTGTCATAGTTCTTTGACTGAAGGTCAAGTCCTTCAAGAAATTCACCCGCATTACTGATAATTGGATTACCTTCAGCATTCTGGACCATATATTTGAATTTTCCAGCTTCTTTCTTTAAGACTACTTTTGGAAGAACTGTTGTCTTATTTTTTGAAAGAACACTTGGTGGAAGGGCTATATCAGCAGTTTCACCATCGATTAAGAATTTTAATCTTACTGAATATTTTTCAATAATATCCTGAGCATCAATATTTCCAAGTTCTGAGAAGTCTTTTCCAAGAACATTTTCACCGGAAATATCTACACCACTTGCAGCTACAAGTTTGATTAGGTCTGAATTTTTTAATTCTACTGAAAAAAGTCCATTAGAATCAATTGTTAATGCTTTAGTGATTCCACCAAAAAGAAGCTGACCAGTTACAGTATCAGTTATCTTTTCTGCTTTTCTAGGAGCGGAAAGGCTTCCACTCTGAAAAAGGTTACCTGAAAGTTTTGCAACAGTTGCGTCAAGTTCCTGAACGATACTATCAGCACCCCCACCACCACCACAGGCGGTTAAGAATACTAACGATATAACCATTAGTAAACTAAGAATTTTTGATTTGTTTAACATTAATGTTACCTCCGTTTATTTGTTGTTTAAATGTCGAATCAGTATAAAAGTTTTACCATAAATTGTCAAAAAAACAGATTTTTTTCAGTAGCTTTATAATGTTAAGAAATGTTTTGTGAAAATTCATAAATCAGTATTTTTAACTTATGATGTTTTTTAAAAAGAAAAAATATCAATCTAATTTTTGTTTGGTTATAGGTAAAAAACAAGTTAACATAATCTTGAAGAAAAACTCTGATAAAATGTCGATAAAGATGTTAGGACGTTTAGACGTTCGTTGCGTTAAGGCGTTAAACAAAAGTAGTAAACTGGGAACTTTTCGTGAAGCGTAATGCGTAAAGCGAAACGGGTGTTTGGGATGAAACTGGATTTTGGTTTTCGGGAAAATAAAGACCTTCCCTAATCCCTAACCCCTAAATCCTAATTCCTGCTTTAAATATGGAGTTAATTATGAGTAAAATAATAGCGGGTCTTGATATCGGTTCTAACTCAGCAAGACTTATGATAATAGATGTGGAAGATGGAAAGATACTTGGTAATCATATTATTACAACAAAATTGGGTGAGAACCTTCATTATGATAAAAAACTCTCTTTTCAGGCAATAAACAGGACTTTTGTTGCTATTCAGGAACTTGTAAGAATAGCAAGGACAGAATATGATGCAAAAGAAATCCGAGGGTATTGTACTGAAGCGATCAGGGTCGCACATAATCGAAAAGATTTTGTTGATAGAGTTAAGAAGAATATGGATATAGACCTTGATATAATCAGTGGAGAAAAGGAAGCAGAGCTTGTATTTAAAGGCATTTATTATAACAGAAAGATAAGTCTTAATCTTACTAATACTCTTATTGTTGATATTGGTGGCGGAAGTACTGAGTTTATATATATTAAAGATGAGAAGATAGAGTTTTTGAAAAGTATTCAAATGGGCGCACTTTATCTTACAAAAAAACATTTTATAACTGATCCTCCGAAAGCTCAGGAATATAATCATATGGAGGATGAGATAATAAAAAACATATCTTTTCTGGAGGATATAGTTGATTGTAGGGTCATCGGATTAGGCGGCAGCGTAACGACTTTATCTGCTTTAAATATGAATCTTAAGAGTTATAAGATTGGACTTGTAGATGGTTCTAAGATGACTTTAAGAAGAGTCAAGAAGATGTTATGGGATCTAAGGTCTGTGGATGATGAGGAAAGAAAATCTATACTCACATTTGATCCTGATAGATCAGAGATAATCATAGCTGGAGCCGCAATACTTGTTAACGTTATGGAACAGGTGTTAGCTCGTTCTATAACTGTTGCTGAAAGTGGAGTGTTGTACGGATTTATTATGGAGGAATACGGTGGATTTTCTGATAGATGAGTTTATTAATTTTATAACTTATGAGAAAAACCTTTCAGAAAACACTGTGCAGGCATATTCAAGTGATCTGAAAAAATTCTCTGATAGTGTAAAGAAAAAGATAAACGCTATCAAACTCGAAGATGTATATAAATTTATTGCTGGTCTAAAATCAGCTGGAGTCAAGAATAAGACTATTGCAAGAAATATTGTCAGTCTTAGAAATTTTTTTCTTTTTCTTAAAAGAGAAGAACATCTTTCTATAAATATAATGGAAAACTTCGATGTTCCTAAAGTAGAAAAATATCTTCCTTCATATCTTACCGAAGATGAAGTAAACAAACTTATTAATTCTGTTGATACCTCAAAGCCTCTTGGTTTTAGAGACAGAACAATGCTGGAACTTCTATATGCGACCGGGCTTAGAGTATCGGAATTAGTAAATATAAAAGTTAATGATATAAATCTTAATGAAGGTTATGTTGTCTGCATGGGTAAAGGAAGAAAAGAAAGAATAGTACCATTTGGAAACGAAGCAAAGAATTACATTATGGAATATTTGAAGGTATCAAGACCATTATTAATGGGTGATAAAAAACATTGGATATTATTTGTGAATCGTTTTGGAAACGGTATAAGTAGAGTAGGTTTTTTTAAGAACCTTAAAAAGATAGCAAAAATAGCAGGGATTAAAAAAAATATATCTCCTCATACTTTAAGACATTCCTTTGCTACTCATCTTTTAAATCATTCTGCCGACCTTAGGATCGTACAGGAACTGCTTGGACATTCAAATATATCTACTACACAGATATATACCAATGTCTCGAGGAAGAAGATTAAAAACACTTATGATAAATATCATCCAAGAGCGAAAAAACAGTAAAATGCAGGATTTTGGGAAGAAACCGGATTTTGGATTTTGGGAAGATCATTCCAACCCAAACACCAAATCCCAAACCCCAGGTCCCACGATTTTATATAAGGAACCTTATGATTAAAAACAAAATTATATATCTGATCATCGCATTGTTGTTTTTATCTAACCTTATATTTGCAGATGATCTAATGATCTTTGGAAATAAGACTTTTGATGTAAAAAACATTAAATTAGACGGTGATATAACAAGATTTGTTCTTGAAAACCCTGATCTTTCTGAAGGAACCTCAATCGACCAGGCATTAAAACTTAAAGTCATGGGAGATCTTGCTCCTGGAATAAAAATTAATGCTGTTTTTGACGATACCAAAGTTCAAAATGATAATAGAGAGATAACACTTTTTATGACAGGTAAAAGGTTTGATGGAAGTATTGGTGATATTATGACCTCTTTTAAATTCTCCGACCTTATATATTTTAATAAAAAGACTCAGGGAATAGAAATAAAGGATAAAAAACAGAATTTTTATTTTCTGGTTGCAAAGAGTGATGGAAAGATATTTAGTGAGATCTTTACAGGAAAAGGAGCTCAACAGGAGTATAGGCTAAAGTTTTATCCGCTGGTTAGAGGAAGCGAGACTGTTCTTATTGATGGAAAAAAACTCGTAAAGGGAACTGACTATGACATAGATTACGAGGATGGGTCAATATTTCTAGAAAATGAGGTTCTTCCCGTGGAATCTTCTTCAAACATATTTGTTAACTATCAATATCTTGAAGACGAACAGGCTTTTAAAAGGTATACATATGGTCTTGCTTATAGAAGGACTTATAAAAGATTGGATATGGGTCTTAATTTCTTTACAGACAGAGATTCCAAAAACTCTCTAATAGATGATCCTTCTGTAAAACCTAATTCTCACGATAACTATTCGATATTTACAAAATACAATAAAGAAAGATTGAACGTAGATTTTGAGAGTGCTTTCTGCACTATAGATAATAACACTTTATCAGATGACAATCTAGTTGATAGACCGATTGATACCCAGGCAAATTATCTAACAATAAAATATGATTCTTTAGTATACGATTTCACGTTTAAAAGTCAGGAAAGGGATCCTGGCTATTCTATTATTGGTAAACAGGAAGCATCTGTTCCGATGGATCAGAAGACAGGTATTGTTTCATATACTAAAGATAATATTAAACTATCTTATGAAAACACAGATCTTGAACAACTAGTCTTTAACGATCCATTCCTTGGAATAACAAATGCAGCACCTGAGACGTTTACGAAGAAGATCCAGAATATTTCGTATGGATTTGGTAATAAGATAAAAGTTACAGGTACTTCAAATCAGAATGATGAGAGAGCTGCTGATGGTACCAATTACGAATCGGATGTATCAAGTATTAAAGCTTTATATACCAAGTCTGATAGTTTGAGTTTTAATCTTGGAGTCTCAAAAGATGAGATGGAAAATAAGACGACACTTATAAAAAGTAAAGATCTAATGAAAAAGGACGCAGGATTCAATCTACAGGGAAGTAGAGGTAAACTGGCGTATCTTTTCTCGGATATTGAGGATAAAGGAGACAATATTAAAAACCACAATATCGATTCTCAATATTTTTCAGGTAAGTTGAGATCTTTTATTTCTATGAAGATAAGAAAAGAAGAGCTAAAGGATCAGAAGGTTGGAGATGTATCTTTAAATTATCAGATGACAGATGATCTATCATTGATGTTTAGATACAACTCTTCTGCTCTTTTGCAGCTATCAGGCTCAAACGAAGTGAACGTTGAGACGATTTTATATAATTATAAATTTGATTATTCAAATGATCTTTATAATGTAACCAGTTTTCATAATCTAAGAGAAAAAGAAAATAAGAAGACTGGACAAATAGAAAACGAGAATATTCTTACAACTATCGATTTATCATATAATCCTTATACTTTCTATACTTTTAGATTAAAAAGTACTCGGGTAGATAATAAAAATCATAGAGATATCTACTTTCTTTCAGATGATAAAAACTCTCTTGACATAACAAGGACTTTAGATGATAGGACAAATGTTGTATATACATATAGAATAGATGAAAAAGATGATAGTAGAAATACAAAGAACAGATATTCGGAGACTGGTAATAAGATATCTTTGAAACGAACTGGTGCAAGGTTTGAATATTCTCTCTCAATTGAAAGTGGTGAGAGGGATTATAAGAGTGAGCAGGATTATAATAATATGATTATTGGAGATTTTTTCAAGTATAACCTTAACAATTATTCAAATATAAAATATACTTTCAGTCTGAGAGAGGATAAACTTGAAAATACTTTAAGGTATTTAGAAGATGAACTCAGTTTTAACAGAAATATAAACTCTAAGACTTTTATTAAACTATATTTAAAAAGGAGAGATGTTCCTGAAGATGATAACGGAAAAGCGTATTCTATTGATACTCTTGGTATTTCTTTTGATACAAACTTCTAATGTCTTTGCATGGGAATTTACAAAAGAAAGAATAGATAAAGAAGATTTTTTTCTTGATCTATATGTTGATAATACATTGAAAATATATCTCTCTTCTGATTCCGGATTGTTTTTTTATAATGGCGAGAAGACTTTTAAGATATCCGAGAACCCTATTATGGGATTCACTTCAAAAAACAGAAAACTTTATTTGGCTAGTCCTGATGGAATATATGAGGCTGAAGGTGGAGCCGCTTATCAGATATGTCCTGAATATGGTTATGGGCTGGAGAATTTCAAGGATAGATTGTATTTCTTTAATGAAAAAGGCCTTTTCTTTCTAGATGATTCATTTTCTATTCATACACTTGAGAATTTTTCTAATATCCTTATAGATAGAATAGTTGCATCTGGAGATTATCTGTTTATCTCAAGTAGTAAAGGTGTCTCTTTATTTGACGGAAATGATATTATTACTTTAAATGAATCCAAAGATATAAGAGTCCTTGATGTACAGTATTTTAAAGATAAATATTATATTTTTTCAACGGATAGATTATATGTATTAGATGAAGAAAAAAAACTGACATCGATAATGGATATGCCTTTTGAAGCATTAGATACAGCTAAAAGTGAAGAGGAAATTTTTGTCTTATCTGAAAAGACGCTTTTCTATTTTGATGGGGAAAAGCTTCTTCCTTTCTTTGATGAGTCGAAAGATGTCGAGTTAGATAAACCACTTCAAAGATTTGAGCTTTTTGATTATGCAGGTAAAAGAAATATATTTTTACTTTCAGGTGATGGCGATGTATATCATTATATGTCTTTTTTAGATGAGGAAAAAGACGAGTTTAATACTCTTTTTAACAAAGCAAGTAAACTCTATTATGATTCTCTGTTCGATAAAAGTATTAATATATTGATGGCTCTCTACAGAAAAGATCCTGATGATCCAAAAGTGAATCTGCTTCTTGGTAGAAATTATAGAGAAAAGATGGAATATGAAAAAGCTCAAAAATATTATTCTGCTGCTTTCAGAAAAGAACCTTCATCAGAGATAATAGGAGAGTTTGCAGCTCTTGCAGTCTATAGAGGAGATCTGGAGTTTGCTCATGATCTATATATAAAACTGAATAAGGAATCAGGTGGTTCTCTAAATAGCTATATAAGGATCATCGAGAATCTTGAAGCTTTAAAACAATACAATGAAGCTCTTTATTACGTTGAAGAAGCCGAAAGACATCTTGGTAAAAAAAGTGTACTTTCAAGTCATAAGATAGAGATGCTAAAAAAGACCTGGCAGTATGACAAACTCGAGGTGTTATTTAAGGAACTTGTCATGGATGAAAGGGAAGATCCTCATTTTGTACTATCTTATATTGATTTTCTTATTGAGAATTTCAGATTCAGAGATGCCTCGAGATATATAAAGATGGCATATGAGAGGTTTAAGACGAGATATGAATACGATATTTTAATAAGAGAGATAAAATTGCTTCTCGAACAGAAAAATCTTGGTCAGGCGGAGGAAGTAATTCATTATGCAAATACAAAATATCCTTCAGAGATATTTTTAAAAGTACTAAACGCTTATTACTACCTAAAGATGAATAACTGGGGTATGAGTGAGAAATATATTTATGCTGTTGAGAAACAGGGATATGTACAGGATTGGCTTCTGCTTTATATAAAGGGACTTCTTGCGTATTATGATAAAAAATATCAGGATTCTATGTATTTACTTGAGGAATCTGTAAATCTGAATCCGGTATTTCCTTATTCAAGATTTTATCTTGCAGAGATGTTTATTAGACAGAAGTTTAGGTTTAGTGCTTCAAGGCAGTATAAGATAATACTTGAGAACTGGCCAAAGTTTGAGTATTATGAACAGGTCTATAAAAGATATAATCAATTGGATTAATATAAATTTGATTTAAAAACAAGCATTTTATATAATTGGCATTTAGTTAAACAAAAGGGGGAATAAATGAAGCAGAAAATAATGCTGAACCTTGTTATTATTGGAATAATCGCAGTATGGGCGATATCCGTCCTCTACCCCATTAATGAGAAGATCAATCTTGGTCTAGATCTTAAAGGTGGTATGGATCTGATTTACGAAGTCGATATGGACAAACTAAAAGAACTTACAATCGAGAAAAAAGCCTCTGAAATGAGAAGTATACTCAAGGCAGAAGGTCTTTTTAATTATGATGTCCTTACTTCAAATGATGCAAGAGGAGAAGGCAAAGATTTCGACATCGAAGTGATATTAGATGAAGAGATCGATCCTGAACAGAGAGCTGCAATTACCGCAGCACTTCAGGAAGGCGCTCTTTTCAAAAAGACTGGTGGAGATCTTAAGACCGGACTTAAATTCACTTTCAGAAATGATACTATCGCAGGTATGAAGACCGAAGCGATCTCAAAAGCGCTTGAGGTAATCAGAAACAGAGTAGACCTTTTTGGTGTTACTGAACCTTCAATCGCAAAATCTGGAAAAGATAGGATCAGAATTCAGCTTCCAGGCGTTGAAAAAGCTGAGGATGCTGCTTCTACTATCGGTGATACAGCTATGCTTGAGTTCAAGATAGTTAGAGAAAATAATGGATATGTTGAAAGTCTATCCGAGAAAAGTAAACTCGGAAAGATCGAATCAGATGAAAAAATATATTATGGAGAACCACAGCTTGATCAGAACGGAAGAAATACCGGTAAAGTCCCTGCTTATGTTCTTAAGAAGGAAACTCTTTTAACTGGTGGTTCACTTGAAGATGCAAGAGTTGGAACAGACGAATTTGGAAAAGTTCAGATCAACTTTACTTTGACTGATGAAGGGTCAAGAAAATTTGCTGTCCTTACAAAGAACAATGTTGGAAGACAGCTTGCTATAGTCCTTGATGATACTGTTATATCAGCTCCATCTATTCAGGGACCGATCATATCTGATAAAGCCAGGATAACAGGTCAATTTTCAGAATCAGAAGCAAAGAGACTTGCTATTATACTTAAAGCCGGAGCTCTTCCAGCTCCACTTAAAAAGGTCAGTGAAATAACTGTAGGACCATCACTTGGTAGTGAATCTATACAAAAAGGTGTCAAAGCTGCACTTATCGGTGGACTTCTTGTATTTATCTATATGCTTATAACATATAAATTATCAGGAATAATAGCAGATATAGCTCTTGTAGTGAACCTACTACTACTTCTTGCAGGTATGGCTTTATTTAAAGCTACACTTACACTTCCTGGAATTGCGGGTATCATACTGACGATTGGTATTTGTGTGGATGCAAACGTGATTATATTTGAAAGAATAAAAGAAGAGCTAAGAGCTGGAAAGACTACAGGTGCTGCAATAGAAGGTGGTTTCGAAAAAGCTTTTAGTACAATACTTGATTCAAATGTTACTACAATACTTACAGCTTTAGTTTTATATATGTTTGGAACAGGACCGGTCAAAGGCTTTGCGGTAACTCTAAGTCTTGGTACTGCTATTAACCTTTTCTCAGCTGTATTTGTAGTGAGAACGATATATAACATCCTTACAAATGGTTTTAATATCAAGAAGATAAGTATCTGAGGAAGGAGAAGAAATGAAGAATATTGAATTTATTAAAAAGAAAAATATAACCTTTACTATCTCACTTATAATAGTAGCTATAGCGCTCATCTCAATTGCTACTAGAGGGCTGAACCTGGGAATAGATTTTACAGGTGGCTCACAGCTTCAGTATAAGTTTGCAAGTGATTTTAACGAAGATGATATCCGTGCGATAATGGATGATATGGGTCTGCAGGCTAAGATACAGAAAGCCGGAGAAAATGAAGTGCTTATTAAGACTACTTTTCTTGATGAAGATCAGACCACTCAGCTTAGAAATACATTAAAGGAAAAGGTAGCTCCTTTTGCTGAAGATGGTATAAGAGCTGAAACCAAGTTTTATCCTACTATTGGTAAAGAACTTAGAGAAAATGCTTTTAAAGCAATACTTTGGGCAATCATTGCGATACTTATTTATATTTCAATTAGATTTGATTTTAAATTTGCAGTTGCAGCAATAATAGCACTTATTCATGATTCTATTATAACTATCGGTGTATTCTCAGTACTTCAAAGAACGATAGATAATACTATGATAGCAGCTTTACTTACTCTGCTCGGGTATTCTCTAAATGACACGATCGTTGTATCTGACAGGATCAGAGAAAACATAAGAAGAATGAAGAATGTTGTATTTGGTGAGATGGTAAATACTAGTATCAATCAGTCTTTGAGTAGAACAATCCATACTTCTTTGACTACACTTATACCGGTAGTGATCCTATTATTCTTTGCTGGTGAGACTCTTAAAAACTTTGCACTTGCTTTATTTATTGGTGTAATAGTTGGTACATACTCCTCTATCTTTATCGTAAGTCCACTTATTACAATTTGGAATAAAGGTAAAGTGCTTAAATGATAGATTTAAAACTGGATTCTATTGACAATGAATTGATAGAAAAAGCAAGGGAAGTAAGACGAATGTCTTACTCCCCTTATTCCGGTTTTGCTGTTGGTGCAGCAGTGTATGATGAAAAGTTAGGCTTTTTTACTGGAACCAACGTTGAGAATTCTTCTTATGGTATGACTGTATGCGCGGAAAGGATAGCTGTATTTAAGGCAATATCCGAAGGTGCAAAAGATATCAGAAAGATCGCTATCATCGCTGATGATGTGTCTTTTGTCTCTCCATGTGGAGCTTGCAGACAAGTAATCTTCGAATTTGGTGATGAAATTGAAGTCATCATGACAAATCTAAAAGGTGATATTAAAAAGACATATATAAAAGATCTGCTTCCTTTCGGCTTTCGCTTAAAAAAATAAGAGGGGTCAGACCTTGTTAATTCACATTTTGAAAATGTAATGTAGTTGGATATAACGATATAATAGAAAAAAGTTATATTCAAAAAGTTTTTTATTTATTGGTAAAAACATTAAAGATGAATAGTTTTTTTCAAAAAAAAAGGATTCAGTGAACAAATGGATAATAAAAGATTTTCTATGATTCAAAATTCTACTATAAAATCCAAAATAACAAGGTCTGACCCCTTTCTAAAAATTTTTGTTTTGATCTTTTTGCTTTTCTTTGTTTCTAATGTAACAGCATTAGAATTTTATGATAGACTGGAAGAATATAGACGGGATATGCAGTCTTCGTTAAAGATATTTATAGATTCTCTTGTTGATAAAAGATTTGATGAGGAAGCTCTGGATAAATATATCGAAAGTTCAGCCGAATATACCAGACTGAGTTTGAATAAACCGTATTTTTACATTGATAAGACTTATGAAATCGATTTTTTACCAGTTCATATGATGTTTTTATCCGATGGTAGACTTCTGGTCGCAGATGATAAAAACTTTGCAATTTACTCTTTTTCAGAAGATTCTTTGAAACTTGATTATAAAAGTCCGGATATAAACGGAATCTCCTTTATAAATATACTTGATATAGATATGGATGGTTCGGATGAGATATTTATTTTAGCTGAAGGATATCAGATCTATTATATAGTCAAAGCTAACAGGATAATGTTTGGCTGGAAAGAGAAAGATGATTACAACATGCGCTCTTTATATAGAGTGCAGATGAACTCAAAGACCTCTCGTATAATGACAATAATAAATGAAATAGATAATGAAGTATATGAGACATACAAAGGTCAGCTTCATTATATAAATTGGTTGTATCCTGGTTATGATCTGAAAAAAATAATAGTTGATGATACTTTTAATGAAAGAAAGATGTCATTTGAGGATATTGACTATGATGGAGACACTGATATCTTCTATCTTTACGAGCATCACGGAAAAATAAACGGGCGTTGGTATG
The DNA here is from genome assembly GCA_002869225.1 of Candidatus Muiribacterium halophilum. Taxonomy (GTDB): domain Bacteria; phylum Muiribacteriota; class Muiribacteriia; order Muiribacteriales; family Muiribacteriaceae; genus Muiribacterium; species Muiribacterium halophilum. The sequence goes on from PKTG01000074.1 coordinate 18,774, forward strand.
AGAACAATAATTTTAATGATTTCTATAAGAGAGATACCTTTGAAGTATCGGTATCAGGTATGAGAGATTATGATATTGATGGTGAAAACCTTTATATATTAACTATTGATGGAATATGGAGATATTCTTTTGATAGGACTGACTTGATAAAAGATGGTAAATTTTTTAATATTGAAGGAAGTAGTGCATTTGCAATTTCTCCAAAGAAAAAGATATTTGTAAGTACTTTGGGAAGAAAAATACATACTCTTGCAAAAATGCAATGAATAGGAGAAAAAGATGAAATTTAATATAACAAAAAACGCTTTTTATGAAGTCCTTGGATATCTAAAGGGCATTATTCCAACAAACGCAGCACTTCCAATGATGCAGAACTTCTTTCTCTCGGCTTACGACGGCAAACTGACTATAGTTGGTACAGATCAGGATAATACTATCCGTGTTGAGATACCTTCAGATATAGTAGATCCTGGAGATATAGTACTTCCTTTTAAGTTTCTTTACGATACAATTTAAAACATTCCTGTTGATTCAGTATTGATATTTGAAAAAAAAGATGATTTTATGGGGATAAATTCTGGAAAGAACAAGTTTAATGTTGTATATACAGATAGCAGAGACTATCCACAACCGCCTAAGTTTAACGAGACTCATAGTTTTACTCTTGATACAAAATTATTATCAAATATTATTAAAAAGACATCTTTTGCAGCATGTCAGGATAAGACAAGGATTCATCTTGCAGGACTTAATTTTAGAGTTATGCAAAATATATTGCATGTTGCTGGAACCGATTCCAGAAGACTTTCATATATTAAAGTTCCTGTACAAAGTGATAAGGAATGTCAGTTTACAGTACCACTTGAGACTTTGAAACAGGTTAAGATGCTTTGTTATAAGTACGACAAAGTAGATATTGTTTTAACTGATGATGAGAATCAAATCGTATTTAGATTTGAGGGAGTTGTATATTATTCAAGACTTCTTAACGATGAATTTCCGGATTATCTTAGTATTATACCAGCGGATTTTCAGACAAGAGTGATAGTAGGCAAAGAGAACCTAAAAGACATTCTAAGAATGGCTAAACCAGTTGCTTCAGCTTCTTCGATAAAGGCTTTAAGTACAAAAGTAGAAGAGAGTCAGCTTTATATTGAAGCTCAGGCAGAAGAACAGGGACAGTTTAAGACTTCTCTTGAAGTTGATAAACAGGGAGACAATACAGATATTAATTTCAACATAGATTACTTTTATCAGGTGCTTGAAGTACTTGGTGAAGAAGTCCTTGCAATTGATTTTAACGGACCTGCAAGACCAACTGCTGTAAGAGAAAAGGATAATGATGATTTTGTTTATATTGTTATGCCAATAAGGGGTTAATATGAAAAAAAGAATTTATTTTTTTATAGCTTTATCATCGATAGTTTATTATTTAATTAGTCATAATATAAGACTTCAGGATAAACTGGCAAAGATGAAGATAAAGTTCAAATTGAAAAAATATATCAATATCTCAAGAAGAGCAAAGGATAATCAGGAGCTCGCAGCAGCATGGTATATGATAGGTAATATTTATCATTTCGATCTAAACAAACCGGAATCTGCGAAAGAATATTATGAGAAGATAGTAAAAGATAATGAAGAGAACTATCTTGAAGATGCAGCAATGTTTAATCTCGGACTTGTTCTTAAAGAGATGAACAAGACCAGACAGGCAAATCAGATCTTCAGAAAGGTAATAGAAAGATTTCCTGCAAGTGCCAGAGCAAGAGATGCAGAACTTGAACTTTCAAGACTATGAAATATCTAGATAGATATATTGTAAAGGAATTTTTCAGTCCTTTTTTCTTTGGACTGTTCATTTATATAACGATATTTATAGTAGATATTCTTATGGATCTTATAGACCTTTTCCTTACAAAAGATGTTCCTTTGATATATATATTCAAACTCTTTGTATATAATATACCCGCCCTTTTGGTGCTTGTAATACCGATGTCTGTACTTTTTGCTACGCTACTTGTCATTGGGAATTTTTCAGCTCAGAGTGAGGTTATAGCTTTTAAATCAGGAGGTGTATCTTTTTACAGGATAACCGCACCTTTTTTTACACTTGGAGTACTTTTATCAATATTCTCATTTTTCCTTGCGGATGTTGTTGTGCCGAGAGCTAATACAAAGACAAAACAGGTATATAATCAAATACTTTCAAAAAAACCACTTCCTGAGATCACACCAGGTGATTTTAATGCAATAGGTGATAAGAATATTTTTTTTGCTGGAGAAGAGAAAGATGGAGAATATTTATCAAATCTTCTTTTTGAAGTTAATAAAGAGTTTCCGGTTCTTATAATAGCAAAAAAAGCTTTTATTAAAGGAAAATCGTGGATATTTAGTCAGGGAAAGATATATGATTTTGGAAATACAGGTCAAAACTATAGAAGAATGGATTTTAATCAGATGACAACACCTGTTGTTATTGAAAAAGAGATAAACAGCACAGCTAAAAACTCATCCGAGATGAATTTCTTTGAACTGAAGAAAAAGATAGATATGTATGAAAAAGCAAAGATAGATACAAAAAAGTTGAGATACGATCTTTATATGAAGACATCGTTGCCACTTGCTTCACTTGTGTTTATCCTTATAGGAGCACCACTTGCTTTAGCACCTGTAAAGACCGGAAAGTCAATCGGTATGGGTCTTTCTATTCTAATAATCTTTTTATATTATATATTTATATCCGTTGGAAAGGTTCTTGGAACAAACGGTAAGATCGATCCGTTTCTAGGAGCATGGCTCCCGAATTTAGTGTTTATAACACTTGGAGTGATCCTGGTAATCAAAGCACGACGATAATACTACATTCCAAACATCAAACTTGAATGATTAAATATAAAAAATAATAAAAATCAAAAGCTTTTTGAGAGATTAATTTTCAATTATTAAAACTAATAAATTATTTATTCAAAACATCAAACTTTAATGATTAAATATAAAAAGTTAGAAAAATTCAATGTTGAAACAAACTTGGATATTTAGTAATATTGCTCTTGTAAAAAACAACCTTATTTATGGAGTTTGTAATGAATATTATTATAGAAAAGTTAGAGAATATTGTTAAAGATACATTCGATGTCAAACACGCTATCGTAAAAAAACAAAAGGATAGAAGTTTCGGAGATCTTTCAGTCATACTTTTTCCTGTTTCCAAACAACTTGGAAAAAACGTCAAAGAACTTTCCGATACCCTTATTCCAATTGTTGAAAAAATAGAGGGTGTTGATAAAGCACAGTTTGTAAAAGGTTATGTAAATGTCTTTATAAAAGATGATTATCTGCTTTCAAGTCTGTGGAATACATGTCAGGATCAAACCTGTGAAAAGCAAAGCAAAGATAAAAGAATAGTAATAGATTACTCTTCTCCGAATATAGCAAAACCTTTCAGTATTGGTCATCTAAGATCAACTATTATCGGTAATATAATAGCCAATATTCACGATTTTCTTGGTTATGATGTAGTAAGGGTAAATCATCTGGGAGACTGGGGAACACAGTTTGGGAAAGTTCTCGTTGCTATTGAAAAATGGGGAGACTGGAAGGTAATTGAACAGCAGCCTGTAAGAAGACTTCTTGATCTATATGTTAAATTTCATGATGAAGCTGAAAAAGACCCTTCTCTTGAGGATAAAGCAAGAGAAAAATTTGCAAGACTCGAAGAAGGAGATAGTGAACTTATAGAGATATGGAAAAAACTCGTTGATATCTCGGTTGAGAATATAAAAAGAGTCTACGAAAGGTTAAATGTCCATTTTGATAAATATCTTGGTGAGAGCTTTTATGAACCGATGATGGAAAATGCCATGAAGCGACTTGAAAAAAAAGGTCTTGTTGTTGAAAGTCAGGGAGCGCAGGTCGTTGATCTTGGTGAGAAGATACCTCCTTGTATACTAAAAAAACAGGATGGCTCATCTCTTTATGCTTTAAGAGATATAGCAGCACTTCTTTACAGAATAGAGGAGATGAAAGCTGACAGTATTTTTTATGTAGTTGGCAGTGAGCAGAGTCTTCATTTCAAACAACTCTTTCAGGTAATTGAAAAACTGGAAAAGAAATACAAAGAAGTCCCTGAACATCTTGGATTTGGACTTTACCGTTTTAAAGATATTAAGATGTCCACAAGAAAAGGTCATGTCATCTTCCTTGAGGATGTGCTTAATGATTCCGTTGATAAGGCAAAAGAGATAATGAAAGACAGGGATATGGGAGACAACATTGATGATATAGCTGAGATGATTGGAATAGGCGCTGTTATCTTTAACGACATTTCATCTGATAGGATAAAAGATGTAGATTTTGACTGGGAAAGGATACTTGATTTTAATGGAGAGACATCGCCATACATTCAATATACAGCTGTCAGGATAAAGAGTGCTATAAGAAAGGCTAATATTGACATATCAAAAATTGACAGTATTCCTTTTATAAAAGAAGAGTATCTTGAAGCACTAAAAGTATGTGAGAAGTTTACCGCTTCTCTTGAAAGAGCTGCTGAAAAAAGACAACCATATATATTAGCCAATTATCTTATCGAGATATGCGGTGCTTTTAATAATTTTTATAACAAACATAAGATAATACAGGATGATGAAAAAAATACTGTATCAAATTTAATGTTTATTAAACTTATTCTTGATATAATAGAAAAAGGTATGTCAATACTCGGAATAAGAATACCGGAGAAGATGTGATGTTTATTACTTTTGAAGGTCCTGAAGGAAGTGGAAAATCTACTCAGATAAAGATGCTTCTTGAAAGACTTAAGCAGGAAAAAATACCATATACAAAAACTTTCGAACCAGGTGGCACTCCACTTGGTCAGGAGATTAGAAAACTGCTCCTTCATAGACCCGAGCCAATGGCTGAAAGAGCTGAACTTTTTCTATATGCAGCTGATAGAGCAGAGCATGTTAAGACTGTGATCAAACCAGCCCTAGAAAGAGGGGAAGTTGTAATATGCGATAGATACTATCATTCGACTATGGCTTATCAGGGTTATGGCAGAGGTATATCACTCGAGCTTATAAGAAATATAATGGATATAGCTATATCGGATGCCGAACCTGAAAGAGTATTTCTTATTGATGTTCCGGTAGAAGAAGGGTTTAAGAGGATAAAGACTTCCGGTAGAGATAAGGATAGGATAGAGAGTGAAGCGCTTTCTTTTCATCAGAGACTTAGAGAAGGTTATCTCGAGATGGCACAAAAGGAAGAGGAGAGATTTTTAGTACTTGATGGAACTAGATCACCTGAAGAAATACATGAAAAGATATGGGATGAGGTCAAAAGATGCTTATAGATTTTGATCCTAAAGCCAACAAGGTAGAAAATAAAAAAAAATCTACAAAAAAGAAGAAAATCGAAGGAAAGGGTTTTCTTGATTCCTTATTTTCGGCTGAACTTGTAGAAAATACAGATGAAGTTGATGATCTTATAGAGGACGTAGACAAAAAGAAAGAAAATCTAAAAAGAGAAAGAAGTTTCTTCGCCTTTGCACAATATAAAAAAAGTGTTAAAAAACTTGTTAAAAAGATAAAAGAAAGAAATAATATTGTAAAAAAAGCATCGGGTAAGACAATACTTGGAAAAAAAGAACTTTATGTAATACAGAATGTTGATAAAGAACTAGAAGAGATGACCAGAAAGATGCTACAGGAAGAGGATGTCGTCTATGTTTTAAATAAGATAGATGATGTTCGTGGTATGGTCGTTGATCTATATTCAGGGTAGGTAATATGAAGTTTATTATAGTTAGTGGTGTATCAGGTGCAGGGAAATCTCAGGCTTTAAAAGCTCTTGAAGATGCATGATATTTTTGTGTTGATAACCTGCCTCTTTCTGTTTCTGAGAAGTTTCTTGAAATATGTCATAAATCCGAGACTTTTAAAAAGGTAGCTTTAGGTATAGATATACGAGGTCAACTTTTTTTTAGTGAGTTTAATCATTTCATTCAGGCTTTAAAGGTATTTGGAATAAAATACACAATGGTCTTTCTTGAAGCAACTGATGATACTCTGGTATCAAGATTTAAAGAGACCAGAAGAAAACATCCTCTCTGGGAAGAAGGAACTGTTCTTGATGATATTAAAAGAGAGAGAGAGTTACTTGAACATATAAAAAATGTTGCTGATCTTATAATTGATACAACAGATACTGAATTAAAAGAACTTAGAAAGAAGATACTGCTTTTTGCTGAGGAAAAGGAATCATTGAAGGATATGGTTATTGATGTATCCTCTTTTGGTTATAAATATGGATGTCCTAAAGACGGTGATATTGTCTTTGATGTCAGGTTCTTACCTAATCCTTTTTATGTCAAAGAACTTAAACATAAGACGGGGCTTGATAAAAAAGTGGAAGATTATGTCATGATGTGGCCGAACACCAAGAGATTTCTGAAAAAGTTCATGGATCTTGTCGAGTTTATTTTACCTCAGTATATAAAAGAAGGAAAAAAACAGCTTCATATAGCGATAGGTTGTACAGGCGGGAAACATAGATCTGTAGTGCTTTCAGAGACTATTGCAGAGATCCTTAAGAAAGATGGATACAAGGTATATATAAAGCACAGAGATATTGAGGTCTAAAATGATAAAGATATCGGATTTAAGAAAAGATAAGAAAAAAAACAAACTAGTTATGTTGACTTGTTATGATTTTACATTTGCATCTCTTTTTGAAAAGGAAAAAGAAAATATTGATATGATACTTGTTGGAGATTCTCTTGCAAATGTCATAAAAGGAGAGGATTCAACTGTAAAGACTACACTAGAGGATATAATATATCATACGAAAGCAGTGAGAAAAGGTGCTCCTTCCATATTTACGGTTGCGGATATGCCTTTTATGTCTTATCAGATAAGTGTTGAGGAAGCTGTTAGAAATGCTGGACGGTTGATCTCAGAAGCTGGAGCGAATGCTGTAAAACTTGAAGGCGGAAGGGATTTTTCTGAACATGTAAAAGCGATAACTAGAGCTGGAATACCTGTTATGGGACATCTTGGACTGACACATCAATGGATAAATGTATTTGGTTCTTATAATGTTAGAGGTAAGAGTTCTGATGAAAGTGACAAGATCAGAGAGGATGCAAAAATACTTCAGGAATGCGGCGCTTTTTCCATAGTGCTTGAATGTGTTCCTGAAAAACTCGCTTCAAATATCTCACAAGATCTGGAGATCCCAACAATAGGTATAGGAGCAGGTAAGGAAGTTGATGGTCAGGTTCTTGTCCTTCAGGATATGCTTGGTATGAATGATAATAAGTTCAAGTTTTTAAGGAAATATTCTCAGATAGGTGAAATAACAAGAAATGCAATAAAAGAATATTCAAAAGATGTTAAAGAAAAGTCTTTTCCATCTAAGAAAGAGAGTTTTTAATGCATATCTTTAAGGATGTTAAATCATATAGTAAATGGAGAGAATCTATTGACACATCAGTAGGTTTTGTTCCTACTATGGGATGTTTACATGCCGGGCATAGTTTCCTTGTACAAAATTCTGTGAAAGAAAATGAAAATACAGTAGTAAGTATTTTTGTTAATCCAACACAATTTGGTCCTAATGAGGATTTTGAAAAATATCCGAGGACTATAGATGACGATATAAGACTTTTGGAAGAAACTGGATGTAGTGCTGTCTTTCTTCCTTATAACAAGATGATGTACGATAATCCCAAAGTATTTGTTGATGTTGACGAGCTTGATGAGATGTTATGTGGTGAAAAAAGACCAGGTCATTTTAAAGGAGTACTAACAGTTGTAGCAAAACTTTTTAATATAATAAGACCAACAAGGGCGTATTTTGGGGAAAAGGATTATCAACAGTTTGTGATTATCAACAAGATGGTCAAAGACCTTTTCTTTGAACTTGAGATGAGAATGATACCTATAGTAAGAGAAAAGGATGGACTGGCTTTATCTTCAAGAAACAGATATCTTTGTGAAGAGCATAGAAAACATGCTGTTATCTTAAGTGAGATAATCCGTTTTGCACAGGAAAACTGTTTTGAAGGTATGAAGATAACAGAAGCATATAAAATGATCCGAAATAAATTCCTTGAAAATATTCCAGATTTTATGAAAGTAGATTATGTTGATATAAGAAATGGAAACGATTTCAGATTTGAGGATAATATAACCAGAGATTCAAGAATATTTCTTGCAATATATTGTGGTGAAACAAGGTTAATTGATAATGGTAAAATATTGTAGAAACAGTGAATAGTGAATGGTGAGATGTGAAAGGTGAATATAAAACCTAAAGCGTGAAGCGTAAAGGGTAAAGTGTTTTGGGGAAATTAGTTCATCCCTAATCACTAACCCCTAAATCCTAATCCCGGTTTTTGGAGATGAAATGAATTTTAAAGAAGAGATACTTAGATTAAAAAAAGAAAAGAACGCTGTAATTCTCTGTCACAATTATATAAATCGAGATGT
>PKTG01000085.1 GCA_002869225.1 Candidatus Muiribacterium halophilum
ACTTTCACAATCTTCTTGGTATTACAAATGCCAATCGCGAGATTCGACCTAAAGATTCTCTAATTGCCAGTATGTCTGATATTAATGGTAATTCATATAAAATGGATCAAAACGAACTCGAAGGTCTAAAAACGGGAAACATAAATCTGATCTATCAGAAGAACTTATTTCAAAATATTAATTCTTCAAGATCTTTGTTTATCAACCTTAAGATACCTACATCAGATTTTCTGATGGATGAGAAAGATGATTATGATGTAACTGTCTCATATTCTTTTTCACAAAAGAACAGTTCTAATATTTTCCAATATTTTATATTAGGTATGACAAGTTTTGCTAACCCTAATCTTGGCCCTATTCCATTAAAAAAATATACGACTTCTTTCCTATATGCCCTTGAGAGACCTATGTCAAAAACCATAAGAAGCATTATTCAATTGCAGATAAATCAGAAGATAACCGATGTAGTTCCGAAGTTTAACGAAAACACTTATATACTTAACTGGGGCTGGAAAATAAAAAGGAAAAACAGAATATTTACCTTTTCGATTATAGAAAACCTATTAAAATTCGATAATAGTCATGATTTTGGATTGTATTTTTCAAGAAGTTTCAGATTTAAAAGGAAGATGCCAGACCTAAAATGAGATCTGGCATCTTTTTCATTTCCTTATTTTAATGCATCTTCAAGTATCTCATTTATTCTACCTACAGAGGCCGATACATCTGTCGAAAATCCAGCCATCATCTTTGCATTATCAAGAAGCTGTAGTACTATCTTCTGTGCAAGCTCTGGCTCTTTATCCCTTTTATTATCAAGGTTCTTAATTATATTATGTTATGGATTTATCTCAAGTGTCTCGTTAGATGTATCATCGTTCATAGCAAGACCTGAGTTTCCCATAGCTTCCATAACCCTCTGCATGCCATGAGACATATTTTCAGACACTAGCATTACTGGACTATCAGTAAGTCTTGAGGCTACCTTTACATCCTTTATCTTTCCTTCAAGAGTCTCTTTGATCCAATCTATCAAAGCTTTGTTTTCTTTCTCTTTTTCTTCATTTGAAATATCGTTAGCACCCTGAGTATCTGCTGATACAAACCTAAGATCCTTGTACATCATAAGATTCTGAAATACAAATTCATCTACTGGTTCGTATGAAAACAACACATCTGTATCGTTCTTTTTAAAAAGTTCCATGTAAGGACTGTTTTCTAATGACTTCCTATCAGCACCCATGAGGTAATAAATAGCTTCCTGATCTTCTTTCTTATTTTCAATATATTGATCAAGCGTTATCTTTTCTTCATTCTTTAAGCTTTCAAAAAGAAGTAGTTGAGCCAGTTTTTCTTTTCTTTCAAGATCAGATGCCACACCTTCCTTTATAAATCTTGAAAATTCGGTATAGAAGGTATTATATTTCTCCTTATCCTTCTTCATCTTTTCGCTTAGGACTTTTATTATCTTTGATGTCAATACTCTTGATATCTTCCTTATTATGGAATTATCCTGCAAAGTCTCTCTAGAGATATTGAGAGGAAGATCCTCAGAATCTATAACACCTTTAACAAATCTTAGATATTTTGGAAGAATATCCTTTGCCTGAGGTTCAATAAGGACCTTTTTACAATAAAGAGATACTTCAGACTCCTCTGGACCTCTTAATCCGAATTTCTCCATATTTGTTCCCGGAAAATAAAGTATAGCATCTAAGGATATAGGAGCATCTGTAGAAAAATGAATCCAGAAAGATGGAGGGGAAAAATCGTTCCACATGAAAGAATAAAAGGTCTTATAATCCTCATCTTTTAATTCTGATGGAAGTTGCTTCCATATAGCCTGAACGGTCTCTGTCTTTTCTTCATCGATTAATATATCAAATGGAATAAAACTTGAATATTTTTTGATTATTGTTTCTACCTGACTCTTTTCGATGAACAGTTCGTTATCTTTTTTTAAATAGACCTTTATAATAGTTCCGTTTTCATCATGATCAGTTTCCTCTATGCTATAACCGGTCTTGCCATCTGATGTCCATTTCCAGGCAGAGGCATTCTTTTTCCACGATTTTGATATCACTTCAACTTTTTCAGCAACCATAAACGCTGAGTAAAAGCCAACTCCGAATTGACCGATTAGTTGTAGATCGTTTTTATCTTTTACTTTTTCAAGATATTCAATAACACCTGAATGAGCTACAGTTCCAAGATTTTTCTTGAGTTCCTCCTGAGTCATACCTATTCCATTATCTCTAATAGAGAATATCTTATTCTCCTTATCCAGAGAAATATCTATCTTTAATGTATTTTCCTGTCCTGTATCTTCAGTAAGCCTTATGTGTCTCATCTTCTCAAGAGCATCGGCTGCATTTGATACAAGCTCTCTCACAAAGATAGATCTGTCAGTGTAAAGAGAATGAATGACTATGTCGAGTACTTTACTGATCTCTGCCTTAAATGAATAAGTATCCTTCTTAGTATTTTCCTTTGTCATATCCGTCCTCCGTTTTTTGTAATAAAAAAGGCATACACCTTAGCATATGCCTTTATAATACAAGATTTTTATTTTAGTTTCAAACTTTAAACTTCTCCATAAGTGCCGAAAGTTCAGATATATAAGAAGATAATTGTTCTACTACCTGAGTTAACTTCTCTGCACTTTGAGCATTATCCTGAGATGAGGATTCTATCTCATGCATAGCAGTTGATATCTCGTTTGTCCCAGCTTCCTGCTCAGCCATTGCGACTTTTATGTGTTCACTTGATTCTGAGAGGTTAACCATTGTCTCAACCATCTCTTTATTAGCGTTAGACTCTTCTTTAGTCGCAGATGATATCTCGCTTGTATATCTTGCAACTTCCTCGATCTTGGAGATTATCTCTTCCATACTCTTTCCAGCATCATCGACTGTCGTAGTCGAATCATCTATATTCTTAACAGCTTTCATAATAAGTTCTTCGATTTCTTTTGCCGCATTTGCAGATCTTTCTGATAATTTTCTTACCTCATCAGCAACCACTGCAAAACCCTTACCATGTTCACCAGCTCTTGCAGCTTCTATTGCGGCATTAAGAGCTAAAAGGTTTGTCTGTTCAGCAATCTCTGTTATTACAGAAATAATATCTTTTATCTGAACAGAGTTCTGTTTTATGTTCTCCATTGCATCTCTAGCATCATTCATCTTTTTACCACCGGCTTCGGCTACTTTTGCAGTTTCAGCCGAAAGTTCAGAGACATTATCAGAGTTTTTAGACACCTGTTCAACCGATGCGGCAAGCTGTTCAAGAGCAGCTGTTGCCTGAGTTATAGAAGAAACTGTAGTATTTACATTATCAGATACATTATTTGTATTTGCAGAAAGTTCTTCAATAGCAGCGGTGATCTGTGAGACGCTTGTAACTTCCCTTTCAGCTCCGGTTGCTATCCTTTCAGCTTCCTGTCCAATATCCTGATTTATTTCCTTAAGTTCAGCAAGAGTCTGAAGCACCTGTACAACGATGACCTTTATACCCTGTATAAACTTGTTTACGTTTTCCGCAAGTATCTTTGTCTCATCTTCGGTGTTTACCTTGACAACTTTGGTAAGATCACCATCTCCACTTGCGACATCCTCAACAATAGCATTGATGTTATCTATATTATCAACTATTACTTTTGATAAATAATATGCAGCTCCAATAAGCATAAGTACAAGAATTATCATACTGATAATAAGGATGTTCTCGATTTTATGAATATTGTCCTTAAGCTGTACAAGTTGGACTTCATAGACCTGATGATCGATTATATCCATCATATTATTAAGAAGAGATTCTACCTCTTTTTTAGCAGGTTCCAGATCATTTTCAAATACTTTTGATGCTTCTCTATTCTTTTCGTCAGCTTTCATAGATGAAGCTAGTATTCTGTCAATCTCTTTAGCAGATTCATGCAGTCTCTGATGAGGCTCCTTTATTGCTTCAACAATAGCTTTAAAATCAGAGTTAAGTTCTATTAGTTTTTTTATATCCTCACCGTATAAAAACTGACCTAAAGAGCATTTTGTATGGTCTTTTGTGGCTTCAACTTTATCATCATGATTTATAACAGCCTGGGCAACAGCAATATGCCATTTATGATGAGCTATCAAAGTATCATTTACAAACTCAACCTGTTCAAGATATTTTTCAAGCATCTCATCACTCTTTTGAATGTTTTTAGCACTCATATTTATCACAACAAATATTATAATAAATATGAGAATCGCCATTCCCATTGTAGCATAGAGTTTTCCACGAATATTCTTAAGATTCATACGCTTCCTCACTTTCATTTTATTACAATAATTATAACAATTACAATTTTAATATTCAACTTTTTTTAGAAAATCTTTATAACTTCCATTGAAGACCTGCATCTCTCCATCATGAAAATTAAAGACTCTATTAGCCAGGTTTTCTACAAAATACCTATCATGTGATACAAATATTATAGTTCCCCTATATTTTTTTAATGCATCAAGAAGTATATCCTTTGATTCAAGGTCAAGATGGTTTGTCGGTTCATCCATTATAAGAAGATTAGATGGTACAAGAAGCATCTTAGCGAGTGCTAGCCTGGCTCTTTCCCCACCACTTAACACTTTTACTTTCTTGTAGATATCATCATTTGAGAAAAGAAAAGCACCAAGTAGGTTTCTTAAATTCTCACCCTGTGTAAAATTAGCATTTTGATATAATTCATCATATAAAGTGTTTTCTAAGGATAGTAGCTCTGTTGGTTCCTGAGCATAATAATTTTTCTTAACATTATAACCAAACTCTATCTCACCCATATCATGATCCACTACATCAGATAGACATTTTAGAAGTGTTGTCTTACCACAACCATTTTTTCCACAAACAGCTATTCTCTGTCCTCTTTCTATTGTAAAATCTACATCCATAAAGACTATCTTTTCATCGTATTGTTTAGCAAAGTCTTTCACTTCAATTACTTTCAACCCACTTTCTTTTGAATTAGGAAACTCAAAGGTTATCCTCTTCTTTTTAGGTGGGATTATGGGTTTTTCTATCTTATCAAGCATCTTTATTCTTGACTGTACCTGCGATGCTTTTGTTGCTTTATATCTGAATTTTTCTATAAACTTTGTATGTTTTTCAACTTTTTCATCATACTCTTTGGCAGATTTATATATATTATCTATGTATTCCTGTCTTAATCTTTCAAACTTGGAATAGTTTCCTTTATATACTTTAAAGTCTGATGCGAATAGTTCGCCAACTCTATTCACTGTTGCATCAAGAAAAAATCTGTCATGTGAAACAAGGATCACAGCTCCCATATAGGATCTTATAAAATCTTCCAGCCAGTTTCTCGCCTCAAGATCCAGATGATTAGTTGGTTCATCCAAAAGTAATATCTCAGGAGATGCTAGTAGAAGTTTTGCAAGATGTATTCTCATCACCCAACCACCCGAGAATTCATTACATCTTTTATTTAGATCCTCTTCATCAAAACCCAGACCAAATAATATACTTTTTATTTTTGAGTCGATCTCATAAAGACCGTTTTCTTCAAGTTCATGCTGAAGATCGCCATATTTTTTCATCACTTTTTCAAACTCATGGCTTTGATGATCTATTTCTTACATCTTATTCTCAAGATCTCTTAACCTTTTTTCCTTTTCAAAGATATTTGAAAAGACTACCGCAACTTCATCATATAAAATAGCTCCTTCATCAAAATCCTGATGTATAAACTGGGGAAGATAGCCAGTTTTTATATTCCCTGTTACACTAATATTCCCATCATCCGGATATTCTATTCCGATTATCATCTTCATAAGAGTGGATTTACCCGAACCGTTATCACCGACTAAAGCAAGTCTGTCGTTTCGACGAAGATGCAGATCAAGATCTTTAAAAAGCACCTTCTCACCATATTGTTTTTTTAATCCATTAATATGTAACATTAGGGGTCAGACCTTGTTATTTCACATTTTATTTTTCGCATATCTGCCTTATATTCCTTTTTTCCTTCTATTTCTTCTTTAATTCTTGTATATAGATTACTAACCGATTCTGGTCGTATTTTTAAATAAACAGCAATCTCAATATTTGTGAGTCGTGAATATTTTTTTGTTAGGTAGGTAAAATACTTTCTAAACTTATTGTTGTATTTTTTATTAAAAATATCTTTTTCTGAAATATTAAAGTGATTTTTAATTAAACTTATATAAAATTCTGCTCCTCTTTTTTTATTCATTTTAGTTGAAGGCAGATCTATATCTTCTTTTTGATTAGTAATTAATTTATTAATTTCTTTTTTATATTTTTCTCCTGCTAAAGCTATTCCTTTGAATAAGTTCCTATGAGGCAAATCATAATTTTCTTTGTTAACTAAATTTTGTTTATATTTATCTTTGGAAATATTCAGATTATCTGAGTATTTAGATAAAATAAATTCAATATTTAGAAATGATAGATCTTGAGTCTTATCGGTATAGTATTTACAACTACTCCATTTGTATTGCCATGGTAATTTCTTAAAACCCGCTTTAACAGGATTAAAATGAATATAATCGATAACAACATCAGAATATTCTTCTTTATCAACTAAAATAGCTTTATATCTCCCCTGAAAAAGATGACCAACAATATCTCTTTTAGCTTTAATCCAATTTGTGTAAGATGAATTAAGTGATTGCATAAACTTTGATATATTTGCTTCATTAGTTATTAAATATAAATGATAATGATTAGGCATCAAGGCATAAGCAAGACAATTAACATTGTATTTTTCAAGGTTTTCTTTTAATTTTTCTAAAAATTTCAAGTAATCTTCATTATGAAAAAATATATTATCTTTTCTTTCACCTCTTGCAAATACATGGTAATGTGCACCAGGATATTCAATTCTAATTTGTCTAGGCATATTTTTAATATACAATAATTTATCTAAAATAACAAGGTCTGACCCCTATTGTTACCCCTATTGTTATTTGAATAAAAAAAGCCCGGCCTAAGCCGGGCTTTGAAGTTATTACTTAAATCTTTTAAGGAAAAATCATTATCTGATTATTTCCAAAGATATTTGTTAACTAGTTTTGGACTCCAACCATCAGCATCCCAAGTGTTTGGGTCTTCAGATACTCTTTCTTCAATACTTAGTATAGAGAATGAGTCATCTGTCTTATCAGTTGTACCCTTATCATCTCTCTGCCATGTGATATGAAGTTCTGCTATTTCAACAGATTCATAATCATCTGAGCCATCGTTTTGAGTTCCATTGTCATTCCATTCTCTTTCTTCATCATAAATTATAGTCTTCCAATGTAATCCATCAGGAGTCTTTCTCATTACAGAATGGTAGTTAACGTTATCATACCATGCATCACCAAGCCATTCTTCGTACATTGTTGAGTTATCAGCGATCCATTTATCAAATACAGGAAGTCCACCAGGAATAAACTCATCAGTACATTCATTTCCTGTATAAGAACTTATAAGAGTAGCACACTGATCATCATAGAAATCACTGAATTTAACAAAATTAAGTCGCTGGCTCATATCATCCCATGCGAAGAACCACTGTATATAATCAAGTACAGGTTCAGTCGTAGTTGTATCATAGTATCTAGTTTCAAACATACCTTCAGCCATTGGCATATCACCATAGAAGTTTGAATAAGAAGTAGCAGAAACAGTTGTATCTACAGTAGCAACACCATCAGCATCGTATTTAGTATAAACATAGTCAGTCCAAGTCTTAGACTGAGGAGCTGTTGCAAAAAGTTCTGGGAATATAACTTTAGCAGCATCAACGTCACCAGCTAGCTGTGAAGTATCGAAAGCCCAACCAGTAAGAGTTGTATCAAATACAAGTACTGGTCCAACCATAAGTTTAGCATAAATAATAGTCTCAACATCTGGAGTCATTCTAAAAGTGAATGTCCAAGGTTGGTTATCAGTGTTTGTAGTATTAGCTTCTGGTACATAATCAATTTTGACCATTAAATCAAATCTTGTTCCATCTGCATTTAGAACTTTCCAAGCAAATGATTTAAATGTTCCCATAAATCCATCTCCGCCCATAGAATTATTTGCATAAATACCATAAGCACCATCAACTGGAGTATCGCTTGTAGCAGGTTCCGAAGTTGGGAGTTCATTAAAAGATCTTGGATCAACAATAGTCATATCAAACCAACTATCATACATAGCTATTTGACTACCTGATGCGGAAATGATTTCTTTATTGAAACCAGTAAGTTTAAACATATCATCCCAAACATCAAATCTAAGTTCCATTTTGTTTATATCTCCAGTTCCCTGATCTTCTACTCTAACAACCATTCTATTATCAGCATTAAGTTCTATCTGATAACCATTTGTTGCCATGTCAGTTTCGGTTGGAGATTTTTTAAATCCATCAGCAAAGAAGTTTGAAGGCTGCTGGGTATTTTCATCCCATGGCTGCATCCATCCAACAAGTCCATAACCATATTTTGCAATAGTTTCCCAATCCACATAAACAGCTGTCTGTCCGTCAACTGAGAATTCAGCTTCCGGTGGAGCACCAAATACTTCTACACTATATATTGCTGGAGTAGTATCAGTAGCTTCCTGAATAATATTTTTCTGAACAAGTATTCCAGGAGTATTCTGATCTACTGGAGTCATATGGATCATTATTGATCCAGCTGGCGGATTATTATAGAATGAGTTGAAAGCATCCATAACTCTAGGATCATCGCCTCTCCAGTTCATTAACCAAACTTCTCGTGTAGCACCCTGATCATCAAGAAGCGGTGTATTACAGTTCATATCCATTACAGAAGAAGCTATGATATCACCATACATACCATACTGAGCCATTAGATCATTTCCTGATGAGAAATCGATCTTTCTACAAACAAGATCTTCAAGATCCATCATAGAACCGAAATACTGTTCTTTCTTAGCCCATGCCGGTTTTCCAGCAGCAGTATCGAAAGTAAGCGTTTCATCAACTGTAATAACAGGCTGGAAGTAGTCTTCACTCCATACTGCATATGCTTCCTGGATTACATTATCATCATCAAATCCTGGTCCAGGATCACCAACAGTGATCATTTCTTTATTTGTAGCTGCAGCATCAAACCAAGCAACAGTGTCAGTATCAGTATCAGGTATTTTAACACCACCAAATACCATAAATGCATCTGCCGGGTCTTTGATTTCATAATACTGATAACCGTTTACTGATCTTCCTGTATCTTTGATAACAGCACCAGTAAATACTACAGGGAAAGAATCAGATCCGGTTGCAGAATTTGACTGGAAGTAATCAGGTGAATATATCTCATTAGCTTTGAAAAGATAATTTTCTCCTTTTTCAGTGTTTCCACCAAGATCGATAAGCATACCGAAAAGCTGATGTACTTTACCATTAACTACATCAGGTCCCCAGAAAAGATTTGGACCAAGTTCGATATAAGCATCATAATAATCAAGTGTCCAATAATCTGTCTCAGTTGCTGTTGAGGAAGGACCAATTAATTTACCACTATTAGTAGTCGGATCATAATCCGGAGCGGTAAGATAATATTTCTTATCTGAATCATCATAATAGATCTTAGCCCAGAAGTCTGAGAAATACTGAGAATCAGTAGCTTCATCATCACTCCATAGACTATTTATTACAAAGTAGAAAGGATTGTTGAAAGCTTCGATATTAGTTGCTATATCAGCTGTCTGGTCAGGTATAAGCCAACCTTCAGCTTCAGCTATCTTACCAAGCCATTTCTGTTCAAAAAGCTGTTCTGTTGGAAGGAATCTTGCTCTAAGATTACCATCTCCATCACTTTCGAAATCCCAAGGGTTTTTAGATACCATTACCTTTTTACCTGCAAATTCAGTTTTTGCAGAAATAGCATCAAGAAGATCGATAATATTAGGAGCAGTCTGTCCATCAGAAATCGAACTCCAGTCTATATTAAGGTTTCCATCAAACCATGAACCTAAGGTTCCGTTTTCTGCGATGAACGCGTTCCAAGTATCTGACTGACTTGCAGCACCAACTGTATAGATTGCTGTCATAAGATAAGGATCACCTGCACCGTCTGGTTCGAACATGAAAGAATCATCTTCTTTCCACAACCTTGCATAACCCATTAAAGTACCAGTTGCTGAGTCAACCATCTTATATTTATATGTATCATCATTTAAAGTCTTAAATTCAGATTCTTTCAATTTCTTTACGATGATTCTTCTTCTTGAAGTAAAATCACCATCTTTGCCTATGAAGGACATAGGTTCTTCAATCTCAAACATAAATACATAGTTAAATATCTTAGAAAGTGAGTTAGCAGCCGTTCCAGCTACTGTTGCATCACCCCACTGAAGTTTATCCATTGTTGTAACACCAGCTTCAGTTTCAAGAGGAGAAGTCATAGCATTAAGACCAGTCTGAAACTCTTTACTAACTATGTTTATAAAACCGTCAGTACCAAAAAGCTTTTCATATTTCTGCTCAGGAGTATCATTGGAATTTTCAATGTACTTCATAGCAGTTTCCATTGTTATGACGTTTTCCTTAACATCCATCTGCTGATTGCTATCCCATTCATAATCCCATTCAACATACTGCCAGATAGGATTATCAGAATAAGCAGCTTTTACAGTGTCATAATTAGTTGTTGTTATTCCATCAAAGGAACCACCTTCAGTATCAAACCCAGAGAAGAAATACTGAATACCTGTCATTGGATTGTCAGGGTATACTGGTGCACAAGCCTTATACATAAGCTCACCAAATAGAATATCAAGTACTTTCTGGAATTCTACCTGAAGAACGTCAAGCTGTGCTTTGATTTCCGCATCTGAAAGAGTAAGCTGTTTAAGTTTAACGATCTTGTTTGTAAGATCAATAAGATTGTCAACATTAACATCACCATCAATATTCGATGTCATCTCGATAACAGCTTCTGTTAGTGAATAAATTGAATAAGTTATAAAATCAAGAGGATTTTCAACTTTATCAACTGTTAGAGAAGCAAGTTCAGTCTTCTTTTCAGAAATAGTATTAACAACATCTTCATCCGTTATAACAACGTCCTGAACAGTCTGATCAGTAATAGCATTGTTAATAAGATTTTTGTCATCATCTTAAAGTGTTACGTTTATAGCTCCACCAGAAAGTGTAACTATACTGTTAAATTTAGTGTTCTTTGCATTAAGAACATCATAATATTCTTCTCTTGTGAAATGATTCTTAAGAGCCCATGCTTTAAGTTCAGCTTCATATATTTCCCAAGCTGTATCTTCATCATATTCTCCGTTCTGAATCCATTCAAGAGCCTGATTAGAAAGTTCAAAAGATTTATCTTTCAATGTAGTGAACTTTTCCTGTTTTTCTTCAGTCATAGTAGCAAGTTTTGTTTCTTCCGCAGCAATAACAGCAATAAAAGCATTTGCTATTGCAGTAATATCTGCATCATCGAGTTTATAAAGAGTTGTAGGAGGTATCTTTGTAAGAACCTCAGCAATATTTATCTCTTTACCAGCTCTGGTAGCCTGTTTAATAATATTTGCTTTTTTGTAGGTCTTATTGTCGACCGTTTCAACCTTTACTGCTTCATGATTTCCTACAGAAGGTATAACGTTTTCAACATTAGGAAGATAACCTAAAGCTGGATTTTTCACCTTTATTATAAGGTTTTTAGTTACAGTAGTCTCAATTGTACCTGAATAGTTATACAGGCCGCTTGAAGCTCCAGCAACTACTGGAAGAGTATCAACTTCCTGATAATTACCAGCATTATCAAAATAACCAAATGAAGCTGTCAATTCAGTTGTATCTCCAGCTGCATATTTTGGAGCGGATAGACTGATATTTGAAAGGTCTAATCCACCAGATAAAAGTGAAGCAATACTTGTAACAGTATTGTTGTCTCCACCATCATCGACGACACTTGTGCCGCCACCACCGCCGCCACAACCGGCGACTGTTAGCACGATAGCTACCATAAGCATCATGCTGAGAACTTTAGCGTATTTCTTTAGCATACACTACCTCCATTTTTTTTGTTTATATATGGCCCAAAAGCCGTATTATTAATTGAATTCAAAAGAGTGTAAAAATATTTGATAAAAGCTTTTTTAGAATTATTTTTACTCAAGATCATTTAAGACACTAACTCCACACACACATTTAAGTTAAAATTCATAAGTAAAAGGTCCCCCAACCATTTAAAAATAACTGCCAAATATGACATAGTAACAAGATAGTATATTTTATAATTAAAGTCAAATATCAGTCAGTGTTTTATATAAAATCCATTAATTTTTTTTATTGTTTTTGATTTCTATACCATTTCTTAACAATTGATTTTTCATAGATTTCATTCAGGAATATATTCATGATTAAAATTGCAAACCCTACTTATTTTCTACAAGAAGATCCACTATCGCCTCGATAACATTTTCCTCATCAATACCACTTATCTCTTTCCCAGTCTGCAACTCTTTGTTCTCTCCCTGAAAGATCCTTGCATTATCAGATACCGGGTAATGCTTAATAAGATCCTTCTTGTCGTATATTGCTATAACAGGTATACCAAATCCCGATGCCGCCTGCGTGAATTCAGAAGAGCCTCCAAGGAATATCGTGCAATTTTTCACGACCCATAGATTTTGAATCAAATCCGCATCTCCCGGAAGATTATATATAAAATCGTACACAAAAAATGGTCTTGATCTTTCTTTATCCTCTTTTTTCCCAACTATAGCAACATCCCCGCCCGTTGCTTCATTAAACCTTCCTGCAATATAAAGATATCTATCTATTCCCCATTCAAACATTCCCTCTTCAGAAAAAGGAGCAATAACTAAAAGTGGCGGTCTTACCTTTCCTATCCTATAACAAAAACCATCTGGAAATCTATAATTAAAAGAGCTCACATCAGGTTCTATAGAAATATTTTTAAGGATATCAAAATAATCTTCAATCAAATGTCTTTCAGTAGATGATTCCAGCTTATACAAAGCTTTCTTTTTTATTAACCTGCTTAAGAATCTCGTAGTTTGATCGTTTTGCATATCAAAGACTATATCAAAATCAACTTTTCTTAATATACTGACAAAAGCCCATTTTCTGAAAATATCCTTTTCAGGATGATATATAACGATATCATCAATAAAATCCCAAGTGCTGACCACATCATGATTTTTTTCATATGTCATAAGAAATATTTCTGCTACCGGATATTCTTTTCTTAACCTCAAAAGAAAACTTCCCAATAAAAAGACATCCTGTCTTTGATCAAATCTTATGACTAATATTTTCATGTTTTTATGATATTATTATACATAGAAATAGTCAATATTAAGGTTGGGGCGTTGTTGAAGATCGTTTAGACGTTGAGGCGTTTGAAAGGAAAAAACATGAAAAAGATTCTGGTCAGTGGACTTATAAATATTGAAACAACATTAAATATTGAAAAATTTCCACTTGAGTATTCTCCGGTAAGATATCTTTTCAACGAAACTTACACTTCAGTTTCCGGAGTAGGTTTCAATATAGCAAAATCACTTAATACTTTAGGTAGTAAGATTGAGTTTATTTCTATACTTGGAAAAGATATAGCAGGAGAACTCGCAAGAAAACAAATAGAAGAGGAAAATATTCAGACTCATTATATTTTAGACTCAGAAAAAACAATGACCCCACAGAGCACTATACTTTATGATAAAGACGGAAATAGACAGATAAACGTCGATCTAAAAGATATTCAAAAGATTAGAATAAAAAATGAATTAATAGATGAAGCTTCAATAAATTGTAATATAGCAGCACTTTGTAACATCAATTTCACTAGAGATCATTTAAAAAGACTTAGCAATAAGATGCTTATAGCAACTGATGTACACGCTATAGATAATATACACGATGAATATAACAGAGATTACCTAGAATACTCGGATATACTATTTTTTTCACATGAAAAGATACAGCTTAAGGAGAAAGAGTTTATAAAAGAGCTGAATTATATCTTTCCTAAAAAGATCATAATCTGTGGTCTTGGTAAAGATGGAGCACTTATGTATTCTGCTAAAAGCAAAAAGACATTTCATTTTCCAGCTATCAATTCATTCAAGGTAGTCAACACCATAGGTGCTGGCGACGCATTATTCTCTTCTTTTTTGCACTTTTTCAATAAAGATATTGGTGAGCAAGAAGCTTTAAAAAAAGCTGTTTTTTTTGCTGGAAAGAAAATAGGTAAAAAAGGAGCTGCTGAAGGCTTTTTAAAAGAAAAAGAGCTTGAAACTGTAGTAGATTCATATCCTTCTTACAGATATAAAGAAGTATGAGATCATATACATAGTGGATATCATCATCAGACTTACAGGAACACTATAGATATCAGCAAAAAATCCTATTAGCGGAGCTACAGCACTTGATATCAAAACCGATATAAAGGATGCAGCCGATAAAACAGAAGTTCTTTGATCTGCAGACGTGTATATAGAAAAATAACTTATAAAGACAGGTTTTCTGAGATTATAAATAACATACATCAGGATAAAGAATAATACAGGCATAAAAGTTATCCTAAAATATAAAAAGATAGAACATAACAAAATGGTCAAAAACATTAAATATCCAAACCTTTTTAGTATAATATGAATATTTTCTTTTGAAATACTTTTTATCTTCTTACTCATACCCGCAGAATAAGCATTAATAAGGTTTAAAAAAAAGTACACTATACCAATATTTATATTCTTCATACCTTGTTTAGATAAAAATGCCCCACAAACCGGAACAGAAAGAATTATTACAGGTTGTATATATTCTTTGAGCGATTTATAAAAAGCATCTGACATCGCATAGTCTATTATTCCTCTGGTCCTGAAAAAATCTTTTAACTCAAGAAAGAAAAGTTTTATCTGTCTTTTTATTGAAATAGTCTTACTTTTTTTATTTTCTGGATATGAAAGCAAAAGCAGAAAACATAAAAAATACGGGAAAATAGAAAACAGGAACAACATTGATAAATCCGGTCTTGATAATATAATAAATATCGAAATAAGTGCGTTAAGAGAACTACCAAGCATAGAATAACTTCTTGTGGATGAATAATAGGTATGTGTGTTTTCAATTTCATTTATATCATGCAAATAATCCATTATAATACCCTTATGTGTTCCACTTCTAAAAGCTTCTCCAATACCAAAGACAAACATGGCAAGGCTTAAAAAAAGAAGATCTTTTGATATATAAAAAATAAAGAATGAGACCATATAGCAAGAAATACTAAAAAGTAGGGCTTTTTTTTTCGAATAAATATCAGCTATTATCCCGGAAGGGACTTCAAAAAACCATGTAGTAAGAAATCTTATCGAAAACAAAGTACCGATAAGCGTAAAGGAAATATTTTTATTTATAAGAAATATAATAAGATAGGGTTCAAAAAACTTCAGGTTTTTTAAAAAGCCATATGCTTTAAATCTATTTATCATACTAACTTTCTTCTTTAAACTGGAACAATATCCATACGATTATAATAAAAGCGATTATAAATAGTATAATATGAAAAAGATATTTATCGACAAAACTCTTCTCTTTAGGCTTTTCAAACTTGACTGGTTTCTTTTTATACTCTTGTGATCTCTTAAGGTCTATTAATTTAACATTGACAGCCGAGATGGTTTGCAAATCCTGTCCTTTAAATAGATCTCCAAAAGCATCATCCTTTTCTGAAAGATTAGCATTTCCTATTCCAAAAAAAATCCTGGAAAGATTTTTCTTTACAGTAAAATAGATCCTTTTTCTGATCCACTTATAAGAGAGCTGATTTACCCTGAAAGGTCTTCCTTTTTTCTTTTCCAGTTCTATTCGTATTCTATCAAAATACGAACCGTCAAGTTTTATACTGGTATTACCAACACCTTGTGCTAATATCATCCTGTATATATTTACTTCTTTATTTAAAGAAAACTTTGAGTCTTTAGAGGAAACAAAAATTTTTACGTTTCTGAGGAAAATAGGATTACTAATGTTTAGGTCTATCTCTTCAAGCGGAAGTTTAAAAGAGGATTCATAAACATATTTTTCACCATCATCTTTAAAATCAGGATTGTTGATCACAAGCCTATCATATTTTTTTAATGGTCTTCCAATATAAGTTGTCGTTATTTTTACATCATAAATAAAATCCTTAGAGTTTGTTTTCACTTTTTTTAAAAGATCGTGCTTAGAAAATTCCTTTTCTAATACATCGTGTGTATCTAAAAAAGTAAATCGAAAATATCGACTTCTTTTCCCGGAAGATAAATAGATCTTATTCTTTAAGACACCCGATAGGTTCGATACACTATAAATATTATCCTCACCAACTTTATTAAAAAGTTTTCCATCAACCGAAGCTTCTATTATGACTTTAAAATCATATTCAAAGCTACTGGATTCTATAGAAAAGAATTCTTTTGTCTTGTTATCTGTCACTATATATAATCTTTGATTTCCATTTTCATCTTTATCCTTCTTGATTATCTTTACAAACTCAGGCTCAGAATAAGAACCTTTCAGAGATATCATCTTATAATCTATGTTAGCTCCATCTAAATCAAAAAGTCTTATGTCATTCATAGAATTAAAAGATTTTTGCAATATTTGCTGATCAAGATCAATAAAATAGATGTTTCCTTTTAGAAAATTACGATCTATTTCACTTAAATACGCAAAATCACTTGCAGAATAAGCAAATGTAAAAACATTGATCGTTAAAAGCAATATGATTATAATAAGGAATTTCAACTCATAAGATCTCAACTTCATCTTCCTTTTCTGATAACATAAGTACCGGCGATCATATCATGAAGCCCCTGTTTGTTTTGTGTGAACCCAATCATCAGATATCCAATGAAAAAAGTAAAGACATTAAGATATTCACATATATTTCTAATCAAGGCTTTTGAGAATGATATTATCTGTCTATTCACGTCAACAACAGCTATCTTTAAGAAGTATTTACCCGGAGTGCCCATCATCTGTGAAGATTCAAAAGCGGAATTAAGAAGGAGACCTATTAAAAAGGAAGCTCCTTGCATAGTATGAACATTATTCCCTACGCCACCTCCAACAGATAGAACACCAAATATTATAGTAAAAACTACAACATCAATAATAAAAGCTATCAACCTAAGAAAAAATCCGGCATGTATAGAAGCATCAGTATTATTATTTGTTTGCGAATAATCTCTGGAAGTCTTATTTCCTATAGGGTTTCCACAGTTATCACAGAATCTTGCATCATTGTTATTTTGTTCTTTTCCGCAATTTGGACAAAACATGCTTTAATCTCCTCACTTCGTTCGTCGATTTTAAGCAACTACGTTGCTTACAAACAACTAGCGTTGTTGTAAAAGCTGCTTACAGCAGCGTTAAAACAACTTTCCACAGTAGCTTAGCTACATTCATCGTTCATATTATGAACAATTTTCATTTTACAAGAAAATCCATATAAAAACAACGAGCCAGACATTAAGCCTGACCCGCGTATATGTTCACTGTTCACTGTTTTAAATCAGTTTAGCAACTACGTTGCTGATGCATCACTTTGCTCAAGATGAGCCTTTCAGGCTGTACTTTGCTTTGCAAAGGGTTATTGACCCGAGACTCTCGACCCTCGACTCAGTACTCTTATTTTTAATAAAGTCCTACCTCATCATCAGTCTTTCTCTCAAGTACATCATAATATTTTAAAAGTAGTTCATCATATTTTGAGTTTGCACCAAAATCAAAAGATCTGAATATCTGTCTATCTGTCTTATATCCATTGTACTCAGCACTGATATATGGTCTGACAAGATAAGCTCCTTCTTCAGTCCTTTTTCTTCTATATAGAGGAAAATAAATTGCGATTCCGTTTGAATCTGCTACTCTATTACCCTCAGAACGGTTTGCAAGTATAATATGATTTGCTACAATAGCACTTCTTACATCAGCTGCTGCATCTGCTATATCACCATCAAATTCAGATTCTATTTTTTTCATAAGATCTATAAGGTCTACATAATAAGCAAAACTTCCTCCGGCATTGCTTCCAGAATGATACCTCTGTGTTTCTTTTGCCGCTGTATGTAGTTTAAGCATATTATCATCATCAGCTACAAGAAGTTCACATAAAGCATCTATCTTTTCAGTAACAGCATCAAAACCTCTTTCTGTGGTGTTTATTCCTGACAATGTTACGTCATCCCCTTCATAAGAATCCATATAAAGTCTTACAACCCAGTCAGCAAACGTAGCCTCTGAAAGTGTCCTATTCTCATCTGTATACCTCTTAAGGACATACATTATTGTATGATAAGGCCAACCGTTTCCAGGTTCAAGTTCCTGTGAACCTATTACAGCTCTTACATTGTTCTTACCAAGCTGTACATGATTTGAATACATACTCATAAGACATGCATCAAAACCTACTACATCTATATAATCTTTTTCTTCCTGTGCAATTCTCGATACAACATTAGAAAAGACCTGACCAAGTTCAGGACCTGTCAATTTACTTCCATCCATATAGACATACTTACCATCGGTAAGCTTACCATCTATACTGGCTGTATCGTCATAACCAACACCCTGTATACCATTACCATGATTACATATTATGATCATATAGTTTTTAGCTGGAAAATTCTCGCCGATCACACCTGTAAAAGCTTGAATATTTCTAGGGTTACCCGTATCTATCTCACCCATATCAGCGATCTCAGGAGAGTTGATTCTGTTCATATCATCATCCTTAGTAATGTAAAAGATCTTTGCACCAGTCCAGTTTCCTTCAGCTGTGGTATCGCCTCTATCTGCACGCACTCTTTCAGGACCATTATCTCCAAATACCCAATGATAACCGTCCCAGCGATCAACAAGAGCTATTATATTAAGGTTATCGGTAGAGCCTACCATTTCCAGCTCGTTAAGATCCTGCAGAGCAAAAGCTTCCAGATCGTTATCGGCACACATATATACCATAACAGTCCATTCCTTTACAGTAGGAGCTTCATCGTCCGCTAATATAAGATTCGAGAAAATAAATAGACATAAGAACAATAAGGTTATCTTCTTCATACTCCACACTCCTTTCAATACTCTTTTATATACTTATTTTAATTATAAGAGATTTTCTGTATAATAACTATATGTTTTTCAAGAATTTAATATTTGTGATGTTGGGTGGAGCATTTGGAGCCGCTATAAGATATACTGCGAATCACTTTTTTGATTCCGATAAATTCCCTTATGCTACTTTGCTAGTAAACATAACAGGTTGTCTTCTTATAGGTATCTTTTTCTTTATAACAGAAAAAAGTCAATACACTTTTGATCTTAGACTTTTCCTTATAACTGGACTACTAGGGGCACTTACAACATTCTCATCCTATTCTTTTGAGACTTTTTATCTAATAAGGAAAGCAGCCTATTTAAAAGCTGGATTAAATATTTTTTTGAATAACTCAATCGGGATTTTGATGGCTTTTCTTGGATACAGATTATCAACTTTATTTTTCAGATAAAATTCAGATTATAATTTAAAAAAATCAGTTTGTAGTTCGTTGTTCATTGTTTGTGGATTTTCATGTCACGTATTACACTTCACACTTTACGCTAACTGTTCCACCGTTTACTGTTTCCTGTTTCACAGCTCGTTCACCTTAAGATCGCTTATCATAGACTCATATATTCTTTGGAGTTTATAATCAAACTGGACTTCATCGTTATTTTTAACAGCCTTAAGGAATTGGCTTGCTTTATAATCTTTTCCATTAAAATAATATACAATAGCCGCAAGAGCCTGACAGTATCCTTGTGTTATACCCACAGGATATCTTTTTATATACATATCTGTAGTATCCTGAAAACCTGCGCTTCTAAGACTGTTTAAAGCGTTTTCAAATCCTGCCTGAGTACCTTGGGCTAGATACATTGAACATAAACCAATATGTAATTCCTGAGACGACTTATCTACTTTTCCAAACCATCTTTGAGCTTTTTCCAGATCATTATCCTTCAGATAACACCATCCCATTCCAAGAAAAGCTTCACTTCTATGGTCACTGCCAGGTGATAATCTCTGAACCTCATTAAAGTTGACGGCAGCCTGAGTGTAATGCTTATTATAATAAAGATCCCAAGCATCGGCCATCATAACAGAATAATCCTTTTCACCGTTGATAGAACCAACCATATCTCCACCACCGTTAGTACAACCTGTTATTATTAATAATAAACCAAGAAAAACAAATATATATTTTCCGCTCATATAGTTCCTCCGTTTATTATCACTTCGCCTTTCATAAGACTATCTCTAAAATAAAACTCAACTGACATCCTGTTTCCCTTCATAATGTCTATATCGGCAGATAACATATAAAAATCATCTCTGTCATTGTATGAGAAAAATTCAAGCTCCCTATCTTCTAAAAAGACATTACTTATCTTTGCACCTTTGATTGCAAAGAATCTGTTTTTCGAGAAAAACGGATTCTTTATCATAGCTATATCAGGAATAAGACACTCAAGAAATATGTCAGAATCTATTGCTCTTGAAGTGGGATTTATAAAAATAAACCTGATACGGTCAAAATCTTTCTCTGATGTAAAAGGCTCCCCATCTGAAATATCTACAACATCTACTATAGAGCCTTTAGAATAAAAAGCAGCTTTAATATATAGATCTTTTTTATTATCATCCAGTAAAAGATTATATCTGCCAGTAAATTTAGGATAAAAATCTATTACCGAAAACGAAAAAGCATTTGAGGAAACCTTTGTAATCATAGTGTTTCCAGTTGATATCTCAAGAGGTAAAAGATCATAATCAATACCCATTATGTCATATTTAAGTTCATCGGCATCGTTCAGACTTATGGCAGTCGCAAAATCCGAGAAAAACTCAAGAAACCCTTCGTATCCGATGACATCACACAAACCTGTAATGCCGTTTTCAGTATTTCTTAAGATATTTCGTATCACTTCTCTACCTTTTCTATATATAAGATAACGAAAAAATAAATATACTTTACCATAATCCTTGATAGTCTCATTCCACTGAGTCATATTAAGATAGGGATACGATATAAACTCTTTTATATGATAATCATTCTCTCCACCACATACGAAAGTGGCTATCTCAGATAAGCCCTCATTAACCCAGTTTTCCTCATCTGTATCGTATTTAAAGTGAACAAGATGTTGCAATTCATGAGCTATTATTCCTTCTACCTCTTTGTCGTTCTCATATATCAATGTAGGATAAGTATCTATAAAAATACGATTATGATTATCCGGAAGCTGGGAATCAAAATATCCTGCATAATAATCATTAATATGGCTTCCATAGTTATCCGGAATATCATAAAAAACTATCTCAAGCTTTTTTATCGGTAACTTACCAAAATAATCCTCAAATACAGGAAGCATCTCTTTTTCAAATTCCTGTATTATGCTTTTCATCCTATCACCTGTGATAGGTGCGTTTACCGTATCAGAATATAGGTCTATCCTGTCAGACGTGTATAACTTTATTAGATCGAGACTTTTATAGGTCTTGTTTTTGAAATCATATCCATTTATGGTGTTTCTTTCCGCAGAAACGACATTTCTTTGAATAAAAGTAGCATCATTAAACGAAAATACCATTATCGGAAAAAGAAAAAGGAATATTTTAACGATAAACTGCGATCTTACCATCTAATCTTTCCTCTCCACTCACAAATATCTTATAAAAATATATTCCGTTGTGCACCTGTCTCATATTTCTATCCTCTAAAAGCCAGGTATATGAGTATGAAGTACCATTATAGAAAAGTTCAAAATCCTTTATCGTTCGTATATGTCTTCCTGATACATCGTATATCTTTATCATATTCTCAGATGATGTAGAAGAAAACTCAAACTCCGCGAACTCACTTGATGGATTAGGGAAAACTCTACAAAAACCTATTGCAGCCGAAGCCTGTTTTGGAATAGTAAAACGTGCACTTGCTTTATTATTAAAATGATCTTTTGCATTTATTGTTATATTAGATGAAAGCTCTGATATAAAAAGAGTTATCTCTTTTTTATTTCCTGTGTAGATCATCTTTCCTTTTTCGTCTGTTATGATGACATCTTCAAGAGATATATCATCTATTTTTATATTTACTTTATCATCATCGACATCAACTCTTATCTCGGGTCTGTTTGTATCCCTTATGACTTTATATACACCACCTTCAGTTATTGCACTTACAAGCATATCACCTTTTCGTGTACCCTTTACAAACTTAAAATCATCGCCTTCTTTTTTAAAGACAGCCTGATTAGGTATATACTGCATAGAATGATCGATCTCAAAATCTCCTTTTACCGATGAATCTATTCTAAACTCATTATTGTCATCT
Source organism: Candidatus Muiribacterium halophilum (assembly GCA_002869225.1). Taxonomy (GTDB): domain Bacteria; phylum Muiribacteriota; class Muiribacteriia; order Muiribacteriales; family Muiribacteriaceae; genus Muiribacterium; species Muiribacterium halophilum. The sequence goes on from PKTG01000085.1 coordinate 22,417, forward strand.
TTACTATAGATAAACTTTGCTCCTTCAGGTGCCTCTCTCATAACAAGCGAAGCATTCCTATCCGATGGTATTATATTCTTTCCATCAAGAAATTCATGCACCTCAAAAAGATAATCCTTGTTTAAAGTAAGACCATCCTCAAATAAAACACTTACCTCTGCTGTATAATCTCCCGATTCCTCTGCCTTGAAAACACTTATATAACGATCCTGAGTATTCTTGATCTTTGTAAGTGAAAGCTGTTCTTCATTACCATCCGGTCTTTTAAGTTTCATATTGACCTGACCTTCAGATATGATCACAGCATTTAAAAAATCCTGAGTAAACGGAGATGGAAAAACAGACATCTTCATATTCGGTTTGACAAAGTCCAGCTGAAAACTCTTAGACACTCTTGATATATATTGTTTGTATCTGTTTATAAAGACCTCTTCTGTCTCACCTGGAACATAATAATCGAAATTATAATCTCCGCTTTGGACAAGACCGTTTGATATATCAGATATTATTATCTGTAGTTCATCTCCGGCGGCATATATATCATTCCAGGTTATAAGATTTTCAAATGAGTCAACACTATAATCATAGGCTTTTACTAGTTCACCCTGATCAAGGACTAGAAACTTGACTTTTAGTTTATCAGCACCCTGAAGTTCATTAAACTTCATACTTACATATTTTTGTGGCCAGAATATTTCTTTGACACTAAAAGCAATTGATGAACCCATCTTCAGTTTGCTTATATCCTCCATATATATTGATGGAGAAATGTAATAATCATAATCCGGACATGTATATGAAGTGTCATCAGGGACAAGATTATACTTTATTGCATTGATATCAACTCCATAAATATCATACTTCGAGGCAATATTAGAGTCATCTATATAGATCGCGTTCAGAAAATCATTTGCGACATCTATAACAGAACCTGTTATCTTAGAATCAATGGCTGCAATTCCGTCTTCTTTTTCCTGAGTGATATTTTTCATAAGATCATTATTTCCTACACCGGAACCTTTTATCTGATCAAGATACATAAAGAAAAGTCCTGACATAGCAAGATCACTATCACTGATCGCAATATTGGCCAGACTTTCCTCAAACATCACAAAAGAGTTAAAAGGTCTTCTTGTAACAGCTTCAATATACTGCATATCCAGTTGGCCTGTACCTATCTTCGAAGCATAAAATGCCAACCCGTAATCTACCCATATCTTTTCCACATCGTTTTCAGGAATAGCTGATCCGATCGTTCCAAGATTATTACTTATATAATCCTCGTTAAAATGTATCATCCTGAAATATTCTCTTGCCAGTACATTAGGAACAGGATTAAAATCTATCTCGTTATCTGGAAAGAACCTGAAAAGATCAGTATTTATGTATATTATCTCTTTCTGATTTGAAGAGGAAAAAACTGATTGTGGCAGTTCATCCAGATAAGAATAATAAGCATCTATTGGAAACCTTTTATCAGCAGTACCGGATAAAGAGTCATCGGTAGCATAATGTGATTGTCCGAAAGTTCCCATATCACATAATAGTATATATATCTTATCATCAACATCTATTCCTGGAGAAAATTCTGTACCGAACTTTTCTCTAAGCCTTTCTCTTATCCCAGCTTGCTTTTCAAATCTTTCTACAAGTATATCTATTTTATCCTGATCTACAGTCTTATCACTCTGTAAAAAAACATAACTATAAGTCCCGATCTTTTTACATGTAGCACTTTTTTCAACATAGGAATTGCTTGAATCAAGCACCCAAAAATTTTGAGTATCTCCTACAGATACAGGATTAGATGTGATCTGTGTCGAGAAATCTTTTCCACGTAAGAAACTTCTTTCAAACATCATCCTCTCGTAAGGGATTATTGAAAAAGTAGTCATAAAGATAAAATATATAAAAAATATAACGATAATTTTTCTCATCAATGGTGTATCGGTCAAATATCATTGATAATTTAGTATTCAAAGATAAGGAAAATAAAAAAAAAAGCCGGTTTTTATTCACCGGCTTTTTCTTGCTCTTTCTTTTTTTCTCTTTATACGAGCTTTTGAGATAAAGATAAGACCTAAAATATAGAGATTATCCATGATTGACACCTCCTTAAAGACAATCTGTCTTTATAAGAAACTCCGTATATCTTTGCTCAAGGTCAGAACCTTTTTTAATGTCCTTTACTCTCATTATTTCCGGCAATATCTGCTCTGCTACATTTTTCAGTTCATATAATACCCTTAATTGTCTTGACTGGTCATCACTTCTTTGTATTTGTTCAAGATAATAAATACTTTGTCTTATCCGCTGATATCTTTCCTTTATAAGATCATATTTAGAGAGACTATCTCCAAGTGAAGAAATGACACTATCAGGTAAAAAACCTCTGAGATTTATCCTGTAATCTTGTCCGTAATTATTGTCCCAAATCCCATCTGCTGAATAGAAACACATCTCTAAAGAAATAGTATCTCTACTTACCCGAAACATAAAAGAATTTCTATAACCATGAATATCTTTTATGTCCTGCCATCCGTTTCTACCAAAATGAAGATAGATATCGCTTCTTTTTATTGAACCATTATAGATTATTTCGATATCGATGATATCACCTAAGGCATTTTCAATGACATCACATTGACCTATTGAATATCTATATTCCTTAGCAGAGATAATAATAGTTAAAAAAATTATCATTGTAAGTATTATTTTTGTTCTTTTCATAAAAAACCTCCTTTTTTCTATTGCTTTTATATTTACAAAGAGTGTGCCAAAAATATTAAACACTTTGATTATATTATTTTTTTGGCTCCTGTTTTGCTTTTCAGACACGTTAATAAAATATTTTTTTTTATTTTTTCGATTTTGCCGAAAATAATAGTTTGTAAAAAAAATGTGTTATTTCAATACGAATATTAGGTTTGTTCGAATTTTAATATATTTTGCTTATTTTTTTTACAATATGGTATAATCTTGTCTATGAAAGATTATTTAAAGGATTTCAACTGGAAACGTCTTCGTTTTATCAGAAAGCTCGACATAATAACAGATATTTACAATGATCCCGTAGAGATATTCACTAAATCGACTTCACTACTTGGAAAGTACCTTCCTTTTCAGTATTGTATACTTAAAATGAAAAACATATGTGGAAAGGATCAGGAATTTTTTTCAGATGATATAGCTAAAAATCTTTTTAATGATCTGCCGCAGGGTTCTGGTAAAAAAAACGACATCATAATATCAGGACTTCATGCATATATAAGACCTCTAAAATTAAAAGATATAGCAGATTCAGAAAAACATAAGTATGTTTTCGGTAATTTTATCTTTTTTTTCGATCACAGACTTTGTTTTAATGAAAGACTTATTCTAAGAGATTTTATTGACTTCATCAACGACTCCCTATTTCTGCTTGGAAAACTCGATCATATGAAAAATATGTTCTCAAAATATATTCCTGGTTCACTTGTAGAAAAGATAGAGGATATAAAAGATATCAATAATCTTTTAAAAGGTAGTCGTGAGGAGATAGCTGTTCTTTTTGCTGATGTAAGAGGCTTTACCTCATACTCTGAAAAGAACCCTCCCGAGAAGGTAATAGGGTTTCTTAATAAGCTTTTTAGGATAATCATTAGCGAAGTGTTTGCTGAAAAAGGTATGGTTGATAAGTTTATAGGTGATGCTGCAATGGCAATATTTGGAGCACCAGTGAAATACGACGAACCTTTTAAGAATGCCATAAACTGTGCTTTAAACATTCAGGATTCATTAAAAGAACTTTTAAGATCTTATCCTGAACTTGGTGTTGGAATAGGAATCAACTTTGGAAGTGCTATCACAGGAAACATTGGTTCAATTGAAAGACTGGAATATACAGCAATTGGCGATGTCATAAACACAGCATCAAGATTGGAAGGGGTAGCAAGAAAGGGTGAGATACTTATACCCGAAAAGCTTGCTGAACTCGCTGAAAGATATTTTATAGTTGAAAATATTGGATCACACAGTTTAAAAGGAAAATCAAACCCTGTCTTCATCTATAATGTAAAAAAAAGAAAGTGATCAAATAAAATATATAATCATCTGAAATAGGTCCTAAAACCAAATGAAAAGATAATATTCTGAGGATCCACTTTATAAATAGAACCATCTATATTGTATTCAATTATACCCGCTGAGAAAAGAGTCATCTCACCATATAAAAAAAAATCCTTTTTCTCATGAAATTCCATTCCAGCTGTAAATACTGGGCAGTATGTCTCGTCTTCGACCTTGTTTTTTCCAGTATTCTTATCATTGTATTCATGTATGGTCAAAAACCTTGATATACCTACACAAACATACGGTATAAACCTATTAAACCGAGGAAGATTTAATTTTAGACTTGCTGTAATAGGTTTAATAGAATAAGAATAGGTCTCAACTGCTGTGCTATCAAAAAAACCACCTTTTCCTTTTGATTCCCAAATATAACCTCTGAAATCAAAAGCTGTCTTTGATGTTCTCTGATATCCTATTCCAAAATCATAAATACTATCCTCACCGCTATATGATAATGAGGTAGCTTTTGTCTCATAGATACCCGCTGCTGCCGAAAAATAATTTTTATTTGTAAGATCTATTGGCATATAGGTATACAATCCTCGAGCCCTTCTGAACGCTCTTGGTCTTACGGGTTCTTTATTAATAAATCTTGAATCTACATTAAAATAGTCATACTCCTTGGAATCTTTCTCTTTAATAAGATCAGCTGCTTTGACATAATTATCCTTATCATAACTTTCAGCTGTTATTCTCTGTTTTTTTGAAGGTCCTATAAACTCATCTGTTGAAAGTAGTATATCAAGTCTTCCCTGGATCTTCTGAGTGTCGATCTTTGATACTATAAGAAGCTCGTCGTGATATAGGTTAAGCATCTCCCTACATTGAAAAAGTATTTCTTTTGAAAATGTGCCTTCACGACTACTGTATACCCTTTGAAGTATCTCGGAGAGCATTGTCGCAATCTCAAGGTCTTTAAAAGCTTTTGTATTTTCATATAGATCACTATTGTTTATTATGTAACCTCTTCTATAAAAATAATCAAGATACTTTGCCTGATCAAGTGAAAAAACAAATATAGTGTTAAAAACAAGAACAAATATTAGAAAGATAATCTTTTTATTCATAATCCCCTTTTTTCCTTTATAAGAAGCAGTTCAGAGAAATGCTAATTGGTCATAGGGGTAGTATCGGTATTTTTTTCAAAAAAAAGAAGGTAATAGAATTAATGCTCCTTAAAATATATATCGTGATCATCTATTTTGCATTTCAATTCGACAAATTTAGAAGTTGTATCAACCAGTCTTTTTGCGAGAACTTTAGCGAGTTTATGTCCTATCTCCGGATGTTCACCTATGATCTTCTGAAAATCACAGTCAGGTATTATAAGTATCTCCGCCTTTGTCTTTGTCTTTACAGAAGCAGTTCTTGCAATCCCAAGTAGCGCTGATATCTCACCAAAAAAAGACCCAGACTGCTTTATAGTGTTCACGATCTTATTACCTTTTATAACTTCAAGCTCTCCACTGAGTAGAATAAAAGTCTCTTTTCCTATCTGTCCTTCTGTAAAAAGAAATCTACCAGGACTATATTCTCTTTTGTATTTTCTTAATTTATTAAACATTAATTATGCTCCTAAAAAACTCTTTTATAATAAGGATTTTATTCTACCCTTATTATATTATAAATAAATTTTGTTAGTTTTGTCATATCTTTTTCACTTATCTTTTCATCAAACGAATGAGGGTCAATCATCCCAATACTAATGTCAAAAGCATTATAACCTTTTGAGTTAAATATATTTGCATCTGATCCGCCTCCACTTGGACGGGGTTCAAAATCAGTATCTAAAGATTGTATGTTATCCTTTAAAAAATTCATCTGTTCTGTTCTGATATCGTGTTCATAACCATCAAATATTTTTTTATATTTTAAATCAGATAAACTTTTGTATTTTTTATCAAATCCTTTAAGTGTATCTTTGATCTTTTTAATAAGCTGAAAGATCTTTTCCTCATCATGAGAACGAATCTCACCTTTGATCATTGCTTTATCCGGCACAACATTTCTATCCTTACCACTTCTTATACTTCCATAGTTAAGTGTTGTCTTCTTATCTATCCTTCCAGGTGTTACCTTATCTATTAATCTGGCTGCGATTAACAACGCGTTTATTCCTCTTTCAGGAAAACTTCCTGCATGAGATGCTCTTCCTATTATATTAATATCAAAACTATAATAAAAAGGAGAAGAACTGGTCAGCTTACCAAAGGTTCCACTTCCATCTAACACAGCAATATTTTCAGGTATATTCTTATCTGCAAGATCTAAAACACGTGCACCGGACAATCCGGTCTCCTCACAAACCGTAAATATAAACCAGGTATCCTTAAGCTCCAGTCCATCAAGCTTTCTTTTTTCAAGCAAATACAAAACAGAAGCGATCGCAGCCTTATCATCAGCCCCTAGAATAGTATTTCCTTTACTCTTATAAAAGCCATCATCATCTAAAAAAGGATATATCTCACCTCTATGTGAGACCGTATCCATATGAACAGCAAATGCCCAATCACTTTTCACTTTACCTTTGAGATTAATAATAATATTTGGTGAATCACTTAACCTATTCTCAACAGGTTTTCTATCTATAAAAATTTCAATATCATTATCCTGAAAATTTTTGATAAGATATTCTGAAAAAGCTTTTTCCTTGCCGCTAACACTTTTAAATCTTACAAGTTCAAAGAATATATCCCTTATTCTTTTTTTATCAACTATCAACATCTTCTCTCCAATATAAAAAAAGGATGCCTAAAAAGACATCCTTTTCAAAACTATTTTATTCAATTACTCTGCATAGTTAACATAAACACTGGAAACATATACGTCCCCACCGCTTATTTGTATTCTTGCACTATAGTTCATCTCTTTCTGACCAAAAATATAGAAGGTATCATAAGAATAACTTCTAATAGTCTTGCTTCCCTGATAGGATCCATCAATATAAAGAGTACCGGTAACATAACTATATGGATCCTCATCCCCGTATATTGGTTTTTCTTTACGCCAGTTGATATTTATACTTCTTATCTTTCTACCTTTTTCAAGGTTCAGATATATTGTCGAACCATTATAATAATGACCTGATGCAAATACATATTCCCTATCTTTCTCACCTTTATAGAGTATGTTTCTTATGTCTATACAATCGTTATTATCTTCGATAAGCTGATTATATTCTTCAACAATGTTTAGCTTTGCATCTTCCTGATCATCCCTCTCGGCAGCAACATATGCAAGGACTGTAGTAAACTCTTCAAAAGGCATAGAGTTTAAAAGTTCTATAGCTTTTTCATTATCAACACCTTTTTTATTTAAGGCATCGACAAAAAGATCAACATCTTTTCCTGTGTCCCTTACTGAATTTAATCTATAGTAAATATAAGCTCTTCTAATTCTTACCTTTCCCTGAGATATTCTAAGTTCCATCTTGTATTTTGGTTGTCTTCTTATATAAAAAGTTCCCCAGGAAGAGTATATACTTTTACTTCCCTGATAAAGATAGTCAACATAAAGCTCAACTCTGGATCTTCTGTCTTCACTTTCATCGCTCCATGTAAAATCGATATAATCGATTTCTTTATCTCTGTCAAAATCAAGTCTTACACGCTGTCCTTGTGAGTATGTTCCGTAAACAAAAGGAACATATGGTCTCTGTGAATTATCCTGTGCGAATACAGATAAAATACAGATCGCCATGATCAAAACTGATAAATATTTTTTCATTTTTCCTCCCCGTCCTTATAATAAGGTTTGTATAACTTTGTAAAATCAACAAATAGATTATCCTCTATCGAAGACACAGTATATTCTCCAAAACAGGATAATTTTACTATAGCATTCAAATGTGCATCCTGTCCACCTTTGAATCTAAACCTCTCTATAAAACATCTGTTTAGTTCTGATAATCTTTCATATATCTTTTTTAAGCCTTTCATATCAAGATCTGCATCAAGACCTTTTGACCTTCTATAATACTGACCAAGCATGTACATACTCATAGCTCTATATGCGGTCTCTTCACCTGTCGCAAATGGAAGATGTGTAAGCACCATTGGTCTTAGCATCTCCAGAACACTACAATCACTTGTAGCCATTATGACTCCTACCAAAGAACTCAAACCATCCTGAACAGGAACCTCTTTTATAAAAGCTCTTTCATGAGTAAATATCTCCAATCTTACTCTTGAATGTGATATCAAAGTAGAGAACTTATCTATTACATCAGCGATATTAAGTGCTACAGGACAATATTCAACTTTAGAAGAATCTTTTCTACATACTGAACATTTATGAAAATCCAGTTTTGTCCATTCAGGTATATTATCAGGAATCTCCTTTTTAAGGGACATATCCTCTGCATCTAGTTCAAGTTCAACGTTTACTTTTTCACCATCTGGAAAATCAAAACAATACAATATCTTTTTAAATTGATTCTTCAATTAGATCTCCTATCTACAATTGATGATTCAGGTAAATTATACCAGATTTACATTAATCAGTAAATCGTTAATGCTTCTCATCAATTGATTTTTTGCTTCACCAAAAAGTTTAGGATAATAACTTTTTCTAGATCCATTTTCTTTTTTTGAACCATGCGAGTAAAAACAAAGCGATAACGATCATGACAACAACTGCCACAGGATATCCGTATTTAAATCCAAGTTCAGGCATAAACTCAAAGTTCATTCCGTATATTCCAGCAATAAAAGTAAGTGGTATAAAAATAGTTCCTATTACTGAAATAGTCTTCATTATCTCGTTCAATCTATTTCCGTTTATTGTAAGCTGAAGCTCATATATACTTCTAATATTATCCGCATATACTTCAAGATGCTCAAGTGTCTGGGTTATATTTTCGTAAATCTCATAAAAGTAATTCTTCTCACTTTTTCCTATCATCTTTTCATCAGATCTTATTATCGAATACAAAGCTTCCTTGGAAGGTCTTATTATTTTTCTCATATCATATATCTTCTTTTTAAGAAAAAATATATCCTTTGGATCCACATCATCTTCCTGATCGAGCACTTTTATCTCAGCATCCTGAGATTCTATAGATATCACATCCAAAGCATTTAAATACTCAGAAGTTATAATATCAAGTATAAGTGGTATACTATAAATGATATCACTTGTTCTAAACGGAGATCTATTGTTGTTTATCCTATTAATAAAATTTGTAATAAGGTCATCGTTTTCGTTGTTCACAAAAAAAGTGATCCTTTTTGTGTCATAGTAAATCGATATAGGTGAAAATGTAACCGAATCATTTGAGACAATGAGTCTTCTCAAAGAAAGAAATAGATGACCTTCCCCAAACTGTGCTTTAGGCCTCTGATTAATGTTGACAATATCATCAAGAAGAAATGAACTTATATTATTTTCCTTTCCATATCGCATTATACTCTCGGTATCAGAAAGACTTTTAAAGAAGAAGATACCAATATCTTCATCAGAATATTGTTCTATATTCTTTAACTCATAACTATCCTGTTCTTTTTTTAAAAAAGTGATCTGAGCTTTATTAAAATCATCTCCTGAATATAAAAGATGTCCTCTAAATTCTTTTTTTTTGCCTGAAAAGAAAAATCTCATACTCACCTCTTTTTAGTTTTAACTTATATTATAAAACTAATATTATCATTCTATTGTAAAAATAAAAAATCCATAAAATTTATTTAAGCTTATATTTTTTTATGTTAGAATCAGATTATGTATATCGGAATAGACTTTGGTGGTACAAACATTAGAGCTGCAGTGGTAGATAAAAGTGGTAACCTTATTCATAAAAACAGGATAAGGACCGGAGACACTTCGAATTATTCCGTTTTCCTTAAGAGATTTATAGACTTTATCCAGAGCACAAAAAAAGATTTTGATATAAAGGGAATTGGAATAGGTTTTCCTGGTTCAATATCTAAACAGCAAAAAATAATAGTAGCTCCTAATCTTGGATGGAAAAATATCGATCTTCGCTCGGATCTTTCTTCGCAGCTTAATATACCTGTCATTTTAGATAACGATGTAAACATGGCTATTTGTGGTGAAAAATGGCTTGGAGCAGCTCAGGATTTCTCTGATTTCTTCATGCTCACTATAGGTACAGGAGTTGGCGGTGCTTTCTTTGTGGGAAACAATATTTACACAGGAACCGGCAATAATGCAGGTGAGATCGGTCATATCAATATAGAACCAGGCGGTATAGAATGTGCCTGTGGAAAAAAAGGTTGTCTTGAACAATACGCATCGGCTACAGCACTAATAAACTTCGCAAGAAGAAACCTTATCTCTAATAAAGAAAGTCTGCTAAATGATATTGAACTTAAAGATATAGAAGCTCAACACATATATGATGCTGGTAAACAAGGTGATAGATTTGCACTTCAGGCAATAGATTACAATCTAAAAAACCTTGCAATAGGTATAGCTGCAGTAGTAAATCTTATGAATCCACAAGCTATAATAATAGGTGGAGGTGTATCCCACGCTGGAGATTTTCTTTTAAAAAGATTAAGACCGTTTCTTAAGTATTACTGTCTTGATTTTTCATATAAAGATCTCGTTGTAAGACTTGCATCTTTAGGCGACGAAGCAGGTATATTCGGATCAGTATACAGACATTTAAAATAAAAAATTTTTGGGAGCATGATATGGATTACAAAACAGTTATTCTTTCTCTTACAACAGGAATCAGTGATAAATTTATCGACCCTTCAAGAAAAGATCTTATCAGATGGAGCGTTGAAAGAAAGGAATGCGTCGTTGCAAAAAATGGCTGTCTTGCGACATGGACAACGACGGATTCCACCGGTAGAAGTCCTAAAGACACTGTAATAGTAAAAAGAAATGGTGATGATGATATTGACTGGAACTCACCTAATAATATTCCTTTATCCCCAGATACTTTCGATATGATCTTCAATGATGTAGTAGACTTTCTCAAACAAAAAGAAAATAAGATCGAACTTAACAGAGTGATCGGAGCAGATTCAAATTATGCTCTTCCTGTAAAAAGTATCATTGATAAAAGTATATCGGGTGTGTTTATCGATAACATGTTTAGAAAAGTCCCAGATGACATAAAAAAAAGTATTTTCTTCAAAGAACCTTTCACCTTACTTGCTGCTCCTACAATGAGACTGGACAAGAAAAAATATAAAGATCTTTTAAGAGAAACAGCGGATGGAAAGACTTCCGACCTTATTGTTGCTATGGATATGAAAAATCGTATAGGTATTGTAGTCGGTTCTCAGTATATGGGTAGTATAAAAAAGATGTTGTTCACTGTGATGAACTATTATCTCCCAAAAAACAACATATTACCTCTTCATTGCTCAGCTAACGAAGGAGACGACGGTAGCACGACTCTATTTTTAGGATTATCGGGAACTGGTAAGACAACTCTATCGGCTGACCCTTCAAGAAAACTTCTTGGGGACGATGAGCATGGATGGAGTGAAAACGGTATAGCAAATTTCGAAAACGGGTGTTATGCAAAGATGATCGATATAAATCCTGAAAAAGAACCTGAGATATTTGATGCTGTAATGCATAAAGACGATTATCTGGATCATGGAGCTATAGTTGAAAACGCGATGATATATCCTGATGGAAGTTTTGATTTTTATGATGATAGGCTTACTCCAAACTCAAGATCATCCTATCCCCTTTCATTTCTCAAAAATATAAAACCATCGTCAGTATCCTCACATCCGTCTACTATAATCTTCTTGACCGCTGATGCATGCGGAGTACTTCCTCCGATATCAAAGCTCACACCTTCTCAGGCTATGTTATGGTTTCTAATGGGATATACAAGTAAACTTGCAGGCACTGAGACAGGCATCGTCGAACCTCAAGCTACCTTCTCCAGGTTCTTTGGACAACCTTTCATGCCGACAAATCCTGATGTTTACGCAAATATGCTTGGTGAAAAGATGAAAGAATATAAGACAAATGTCTATCTTATAAACACAGGCTGGACAGGTGGACCTTATGGCATCGGAAAAAGAATAGACCTTAAAAAAACAAGAAGGATGGTAGAAGCAGCAATAAACGGAGAGATAGAAAATACAGTTGTTGTAGAGGACAAACTTTTTCATGTCATGGTACCTGAATCAATAAATGGTATTGATGCTTCTCTACTAAATCCGATATTGACATGGTCAGATAAAGATAAATATAAAAAAGCTGCTCAGGAACTTGCAGATACCTTCAGCAAGTATTTTGATAAGACCTACGGAAATAAGAACCTTTCCGAGGACATAATAAACAGTTGTCCAGGTAAATAAATGGACCTTTTTAGCAAAAACAGAGCACTTTTAGGTGATGATACAGTTGATATTATCGCTTCATCTAATATAACCATTGTAGGATGCGGTGGAACAGGTTGTAGTACACTTCTGTTTTTATTAAGACTTGGAGCAAAGAGATTTACTTTAATAGACTTTGACAGAATAACAGACTCAAATCTAAACAGACAGATCTTTTATGATAAGCTTGATATTGGCTTATTTAAAACAGATGTTCTATCAAAGAAAATAGAAAAAGATTTTGATTTAGATTCTCTTTTATTTCATAAAGAAAAGATAGTTAAAGAAAATATCGATCTTATTATTAAAGATAATATCATATTTGACTGTACTGATAATCTAAGAACCAAGTTTCTTCTTAATTCTTTTGTATGCAACAATGATGAAAAAGTGCTTTTTCATTCTGGAGTGGATCGTTTTAACGGTCAGGTCATGACAATCAGAAAAGACACCGCATGTCTTGATTGTTTCTTAAAAAGACCTGATAATGAAACGGATAAGCTAAACATAATTACTCCAGTAGCTATGACTTCGGTATTACAGACACAACTTTTTCTTGATTATATAACTGGATTCATGGAAAAAAATAATATGATATTTTTCGATTTAAATTCACCAATTAGTATTGATAGAGTAAAAATAGAAAAAAATAAAAACTGCATAACCTGTAGGAGTTACGATGAAGATAATTCTAAACAGCGAAAAACTTGACATAAAAGAAGGTTCTACAATAGAGGATCTTGTAAGACAAACCGATTTTCATGGTAAACCGCTTGTCGTCAAACTTAACGGTAAAATGGTAGAATACAACAGCTTCTCTGAGACCGTCCTTAAGGATGACGATCGATTAAAGGTCTTTAACTTTGTTGGTGGAGGTTAATAAGCCATTTTCTGTCATAAAATTCACTAGACGTTTTGCAACATAACGATTCCCAAGTGGAGTAAGATGACCATCGCTTAAAAATATCTCTTTTATAGTATATCCAAGTCTTTCGTTTTCTTTACCAAACAATTCATAGATATTAAAAAATAACGTGTCGGATTGTTCTTTTTTTAATATCATCATCTCCGGAATTCTTGCCTGAAGATAATTGAGAAAGACGACTTTTATATTTTTTCTGTCACATAAACTTTTTATCTCCCTTAGATCAGCAAGTAGCGATTTATCATATTCATATATATCGGTCCTGAACTTTTCTTCTTTGGGTTCATATAATCTCGGTGTCATGGAACTACCTTTTGAAAGTGATAATATGGTCTTTACATCATATTTATCCCCTGCTTGAGGAAACTTTTTAAGTATTTTTTTTATTTCTTCCTCTTTTCCCTCAAATCCAAGATTGAGTACTATTAGATTTAGAAGTCCTTCATCATACTTTATATCAATTGCCTTTATAAGATTCCTTACTGACTCTTTCAGAAAAGCTGTATCCCCATCATCTATAAAAAGATACCTATAAATGATTCCCAGATTTGAATAAAAATCAAATGATCCAAACCTTTCAATGGCTTTTTCATGAAAAGAGATCACTTCGTCTACATCAAAATCTTTTCGTGTCATCACAATAGTCTTTAAAGCTTCTGATCTATATCTATAGAAGAGCTCTGTATCAAAAAGTTTAATAGCATCTTCAGATATCTTTTCTAACTCTTCACATAATGATAATTTACCATTGTTAATCTTTGAAAAAAGCATAAAACAATCAGCCTCAAAATAATCTTTCCTAGAAATCTCTGAACCTGTATTTTCTTTTAATATCTCAACTATTTTTTCCATCTTTACAAAGTCTTTATCCTTATCAAGGGAAAAAAATAATGAAAGCAAATTCTCCGAAAGATTATGTTTTTCCGGAAACTCTCTAAAAAGGAACCTATATAGATCTAATTTTTCTTCAAAATCATAAAGATTTTTTTTTCTAAGTTTCTTTGTAAGAAAACAGAAAACATATTCTTTCAACTCTTTATCAACTATCCATAGATCAGGGTAAGTCAAAATATCATGTTCCACTTTTTTTATAAAATCCTGATATTTTTGTGAGAAAAACCAGGGATTCCCCAAAGTATAATACTTTTGTATTGTACAGATCTCAGCCTCAAGGAAAAGATTATAAAGAAATGCTTTTAAAACTTTCATGTCAGTCTTTTGTATCTTTTTTCTATATAACATGATGTGATTCAATCTATAAAAATTCAAATATATATCAAGACCAGCAAACGGAGGAAGAACTATATTTTTTCTTTCTGAATCATTCACATTCTTTTGCGATTCTCTAAATAGAATATAATTTTTAAACAACTCCTTATCCATGGAGTATCTCTCTTCAAACTCTTTTATCTTTTTTTTATTTGACATGTTCAAGAGAAACATACCATAGTAAAACTGTGAAAAAACATCTTTATCATCTGTCTTCAATGCAAACTCGAACCACTCCTGAGCCAGATCATTCTCTTTTAATAAAAAGTAAATAAATCCTCTATACAAATAAAAAGCTATATCATCATCTCTTTTAAAAGATAGCTCCAGGGCTTCTTTTAATCTTTTATTTCTAATTCTATTATCAATACATAATATTAGACTAAAAGCCGAAGGATTACTGCCTATTGGAATAATATCATCACCCTTTTTCAGACTTTTAATCCATCTTTCAAATAACCTATGTTCGTTTTCGCTCAAACTATCACTATCTCTTATAGCTGAAATAAAATCATTATATTTCACAAAATCCATCTTTTCTTTGTACAATCTATGAAATGTATTCTTAATACCTTTTTTAGCAAAATTAGCCGGGTGTTCTTTTATATATCTTACTGACTCAGGTTTGAACCTTTCAGACAATCCTTTAAAAATACTGTTATAAGCTATATAAAAAAATCTAAAGGTCTTTACTTTAAATATAAGATTCTTAAAAGAAAGCTTTTGTTTCCTCATTCCCTTCGTCTCTATTTTCTCTTTGTTCCAATAGTTGTTAAGACCTATCTGTACTGTTATTATCTCAGGCAGTTCTTTTTTGCTGATCTCTTTTCTTATTTTACTCAATACTATAGAACTGTTTATACTTGGCTCTCCATGATTTATGACTTTATAATCGGTTAAAATATTATTCATCACAGATGGATAATCATCTCCTACATCAACCCCAATACCATATACGAAAGAATCTCCAAAACATGTTATTTCAGGAAGTTCTTTCTCCGATAAAACAGCTCTGTCCCGTGCGGCAAAGTGAGCGAATAAATTAAGAAACATATCAAAAAATAAAAATATTATAAAAAGCGATAAGATGATCACCTTTAACTTTGAAGAATAAAGAATTTGTTTTTTCATATTAAATAACTTTCTTTAAGTATTTGTTTAAAAGTAATATCATTCTGAATAAAAAGACAATAAATGTCAAGATATCAATGAACAGAGACCTTAGTATTGACCATTTCCTTTTGTATAATAAATGTAAATAATTTTTCTGCTACATATTCATTACCAAAACCAGTAAGATGTCCATCAGCTAAAAAGATATTTTTAAAATCGTACTTCTTATCTTTATTTTCAGTCCCAAATATTTTATATATATCAAGAAAGTTAACAGAATCGTCTTCTTTTTTTAACAATCTCATCTCAGGGATCTTGGCCTGAAGATAATTCAAAAAGATAACTTTTACTTTTTTTTCTTTGCATAACTCGTTTATCGCTTTCAGATCAGAATACAGTGACATGTCTATATCTTTTTTTTGTATGTCGTCTTCAATTTTTTCAGGCTCAAATATCTTTGGTTTCATAGTCTTTCCTTTTGATCTGCTTAATATTGAATTTACATCATACCTAGCCATTAAAGATGAATGATCCCTTAATATTCGTTCTATCTTTTCTTTTTCTCCTAAGAGACCAAGATTAAGTACTATCAGATTCAAAATTCCATCATCTTTTTGTAAATTAAAAGCTTTTTCTAAATAATAAGAGGATTGTTTAAGGTATTCTTTTTTTTCCGAATCGATGAAAAGATATCTATAGATGATTCCAAGATTTGCATAAAGATCAAAAGAAGGATATCTTTTAATAGCTTTTTTATGAAAATCTAACGCGTGTTCTATATCAACCTTAACTCTGGTAAATATCATCTTTTTTAAAGCAGTTGACTTAAATATATAGAAGATCTCATCATCAAATAGAGATATTGCTTTTGAAGAAATTCTTTCCAATTCACTAGCTGACGATGGTCTTTCATCAAGTACATCTATGAATAATATTGAGCATCTCAGGAAAATGTTTACTTTTGAATCTTTATTCGATTTATTGATATTATCTTTTAAAATATTATATAACTTCTTTGAATATTTTTTATTTCTTCCTGACAGATTAAGATATTCTGATAGTATCTTATTATATAACTCAAGATCATCTGGAAACAATTCGGTCAAACTTATATAGATATCAAGGACATTTTTAAAATCTGATTCTTTGTTGTTTTGTATTAACTTCAAAGCATAAAAATAAAGATACTTTTTAAGCTCAGGATAAAGCGCGGAATATTCCTTAATTTCGGATAAAATTTTCTGATTTATTCTCTCTAGTTCGTTTTTATAAAAAGGAACAAACAACCAAGGATTTCCAATACTATAAAACTTATAAAGAGCATCAATATCACTTTGCAGATAAAGACTGAACAAATAACCTTCAAACAAATCTCTGCTGATCTTACTATGATTTTTCATTTTTAATATCAGACAATTAAGTCGATAGAAATTAAGATATATATCTCCACCCATATATTTGAGAGTTTCATTATTATTAGGATATTTTATCCTATTTAAAAGTTTACTACTTTCTAATAGATCAAACATTATTTTTGAATCTTTTGTTTCTGAACCTTTCAAATGCTTTTCTTTAAAAACAAGGGTTTCCATTTCACTAAAATACCTTGAGAACCTTTTGTCTTCATCGTATTTTCCAGCTAAATCTATCCATTTTTCTCCAAGACTTTCATAACCAAGATAATAATACAGAAAACCTCTATATAGAAACATTGAGATATCATCATCTCTTTTAAGCGATATTTCAAGAGCTTCCTTAAACATATTATTTCTAATACGATTATCTATGAGAACCAGATCATAAAGCACACTCTTAAAGCCCAGATCGTCTCGTATTAGATTGGATCTATTTTTTATGCTATCTAACCATAGATCGATTATCTGTTTTTCTTTTGGGCTTAACCTATCATTATTTTTTAACGATGTTATAAAATCTTTGTCTTTTATTCCGTCTATTTTCTTATCATAGAGTCTTAAAAGAATATTTCCATGTTTATTTACCTTTATATCTTTAGGGTAGATTTTCTTCACATAATCTTTAGGAATAAAATACTTCTGAAACTTTTTTTGAATTGAGTTATATACAATATAAAGGAATCTAAAAGTCTTAATCTTTAACAAATAATTTAATAAATGTATATCTTTTCTCTTTGTAGCAGATACTGATTTATTCCAGAAATTATTGATACCTATCTGAACTGTTATTAATTCTGGAGGATCATCTTCTATCACTTTCCTTATCTTACCAAGCACAGCTGAACTGTTGATCCCGGGCTCGCCATGATTCTCCACTTTTTTAGCATCTATCATCTCATTTAATATAGAGGGATAGTCATCTCCTCTATCAACTCCAAGACCGTATACAAAAGAGTCCCCAAAACAAACGACATCTGGTCTTGTTTTTTCATTTGTTGTCTTTCTGTTTGAAACATTTATAAAAGAAAATATATTGAGAAACGACTCAAAAAATAAAAAAATGAAAAGAAGAGAAAGAAGTATTACTTTTAATTTAGATAATAATATTTTATTTTTTTTCATCTTTCAGCCAATCATCCTGTTTGAATCTTTCTATGATAAGATTCGCAGTATATATATTTCCTTTTTTTGATAGATGTCTGTCTTTAAGAAAGATCTCATTATTCATAATCAACCCGGCATCAATGTTTCTTTTAAAAAAAGTATATATATCAAGAATATTTATATTACTATTATTTAAAAGATATCGGTATTCTATTAAATCTTTAAATGGATAATTAAGAAACAACAGTTTTACCTTTTTCTTTTTACATAGGTCTATAATACTATAAATATATTTTAAAAACTCCGAATCCAGGTCTTTTTTTGAAAACATCTCTTTTAAATGTTTACTACCCAATACATCAGGATCAAATCTTCTGGCTTGTGTTAGATAATAATCAATTTCCTCTTTTCTATTATGATCTTTCAAAAAGCGTTTTAACTCTTCTAAATCTTTAGTCCATATAAGATCAGTCAGCATTCCATTAAAAGCAATATTATTTTAATTATCAGCCTCAAGTATTTTGTTAAAATAAAAAATGGATTCTTCTAGATATTTTTTTTCCTTTGTCTGAATAAAAAGCATTCGATTGATAAAAGCTAGTTTTTTTTCAATATCAAAGTTATATGAATATATCAATCCATTTTTTAATATCTGAATTAATTCTTTTACATCTTTTAAATTTCCAGAGTTAAACGCATAATATCCTATTTCAGAATAATTCTTATAAAAAACTGGTTCTTTTGGATTTCTTTTAATAGATTCAGTCAGGAAATCAAGGACATATTGTATATTTTCCTTTCCATTTATTCCCATGAAAGTAAGCATTTGAGCTTTGACCTTTCTTAGTATCAGCTGATTATTTTGATCATCTGTATTTATCGAGACTATATCGTTTAGATATTTATTATAACGGCTAATAAAATACTTATATTTCTGATAGTATCTTGTTAAAAACAATTGATAAAGTTCTTTATGATGTTTAAATAATCTCATACTTTTATAAAAAATCACTAACTCACTTTTTATATCGGTTTTAAAATTGAGATAAACCCATTTATATATTGTATATTTTATATTATTATTATATTCCGGATTTTCTTTTACTATAGTTTCTGGAGAATTCAATATGTCGTTCAAAATTTTTTTTAATATTTGTTCGTTATCCGAGCTTTTTTCACTAACGTTTATCCTAAACAAATAATCTTTTGAACAATCAAGCTCAATATATTTAAAAAATATCCTTAAAATTTCCATTTTCTTTGTATGATCTTCAGATCCTAAATTTTTTTTCAAGAAATTTAAATCTTTTCTGAATTGTTCAGCTTCACCTTTTTCGTACTTAAACATATATTTTGTTTCTTTTTCTTTTGATATAGTCTTTTTGTCTTCTTTTTCTCTAAACATTAATCCTTTTTTTACAGTCAATAATCGAATAAGTTTAAATATTCTAATATTGTATAAAATATCACCTATCGAATCTTTAATACTTTTGTCACTTCCATCATTGTATATTTTCCTGTTCCAATTATCATTAGCTCCAGTCTGAACTATTATGATTTCTGGTTTGTTTTTAGATATTTTCTGAACGATCTTTTGGTAAATACTACTTGTGTTTGCTCCAGGTTCTCCAAAATTTTTGACCTGATATCCTTTGAGTCTATCACCTAGTAAAGATGGATAATCTTCACCTCGCCTTACACCGGTACCATATACATATGAATCTCCAAAACACATTACTGTCTCTGCTTCTTCTGAGACATCCTTTGAGAATCTGTTGCTACCCAGATATCCAATTAATCTAAGAGACCCTTCAAATAATATGAGAATAAAAAGAGTACCGATTATAAAAACAATAAATCTCTTCAATACTTTTCCTCGATAATGTTGTTGCCTAATACTAAAACATCCAGTCCGGTCTTTTTAAAACAATTATAAGCATCTTCCGGTGAGCAGACTATTGGTTCATTATTATCGTTAAATGAAGTGTTTATGACAAATGGCACATTAGTCTTCTCAAAAAATCTTTTTATAAGACGATAATACTTACCATCACGTTTTTCGTTTACTCCCTGATATCTTGAAGAGCCATCTATATGTACTGCTGATGGTGCAATATTTTTGAAGTCTTCATTAGCATTTCCAGTAAAAAGCATAAACTGATTTTTATTTTTTGAATTAAAGACATCGTTGATCTTTTCTTCCATTATACTAACACCATATGGTCTGAACCATTCTCGATGTTTCACTTTTGAATTCAAAATATCCTTCATATCCTTGACTCTTGCATCTGCTAGAATACTTCTATGACCAAGAGCTCTAGGTCCAAACTCCATAGCTCCCTGAAACCATCCAACGATCTTACCTTCCTGTAATAGAGAAGAGACTTTTTCAATAACCTCTGATTCTGTACATTCAACATATTTTATGTTATTTTTTATTAGAAATCCTCTGATATTTTCATCAGAATAGTCTGGTCCGAGAAAAGCGTTTTCCATAACATATTCAAAGGGTCTATCATTTAACTCATTATATAGATATACAGCCGCACCTAAAGCTCCCCCCGCATCTCCTGCAGCAGGTTGTACAAACATATTCTCAATCTGAGTATCTTTAAGTATCCTTGAGTTCATAACACAGTTTAAAAAAACTCCACCGGCCACACAAAGATTACTGTTTCCATGTCTTTCATAAGTCTTATTAACTATATTTATCATTATCTTCTCAGTTATTAACTGTAAAGAAGCTGCCATATCATAATGACGACTTTCTAAAGTATCTTTTGACTTAGCCATCTGTCCAAATCTTTTTTCAAATCTTTTTGTAAACATCATATTGCCACTGTTGAAATCAAAATATCTCTGATCTATTCTAAATGATCCATCATCCTGAATACTTATTATTTCTAACATATCATCAATATACGAAGGTTTTCCAAGATCTCCTAGAGCCATCACCTTTCCCTCTCCCCCATTAGCTCTAAAACCACAATATGTAGTAATAGCTGAATATAAAAGCCCTAGAGAATCCGGATGACCTATTGTTTTCTCAATCTTTATATCTTTTCCTTTTCCAATACCAATAGAGAGAGAATCTAATTCGCCTATACCATCGCAAGTTATTATCGAAGCCTGATCAAATCCCGATAATAAGAAAGCAGATGCAGCATGTGAAAGATGATGAATTGAAAAATACACCTTTCCTTTATATCCAGTCTTTTCCTGCATTATCGATGGAAAGACTAGTCTTTCACCAAGATATCTCGGAATTATCTCATGAAACCTTCTATAAGAAAAAGGCCATGAGGATATAAGTGAACTTAAAGTCCTCCAGAATTTAAGGAAAGGCTTCTCATAAAAAACTACAGCATCTACTTCATCTATAGTAATATTCAAAGAATCAAGACAAAATCTTATTGAATTCTCAGGAAAGACATCACTTTTTTTTCTTCTATCAAACCTTTCCTCCTGTGCAGCAAAAATCTTATCATCAGATACTATACAGGCTGAAGAGTCATGATAATAACATGATATACCTATGATGTACATATATAACTCCAATACTGTAGTTGTTTCCCATCGCAAACAAGTTATTGCTAAAACGTTGTTTTACCAAGTTATTTATTCTCCGAATCAAGTTATTGATGCTATGCATCAAATGATTTTGGTTTTCAACCAAACGTCTCGGTTTTATTTAAATCAAAACCGTAATTGTCAATTGCTCCTAAGTTTTTACTGTTCCCTGTTTCACTGTTCTAAATCAGTTTAGCAACTTTACCCGGTAGCTTTCTACCTTTTATGTGGCTTTAGCCACTTTTACGTTCGCTAAGCGAACTTTTTATTGAATCACGACTACTGAACATCGACTCAGTTATTACCCGTTTCGCTTCACGCTTCACGTAACCTGTCCGTCCTAACGTCTAAACGTGCTTCATCAATGTCTCAACGTTATCTTACATCCCTGCATAAATAAAGGTCATAATAGCTGTTGGTCCTAATATAAAGACCAGAATTCCTAAAAAGATCAGAAATAAGATAATAGGAGCAAAAAAATACACCTTATGTTTTTTTATAAGCTGTATAGATTCTTTAAACATATATATTAGTTTTTTCATGATGCGTTCTCCAGGTCGATTCTTTCATCAAATTCTTTAAATCCTCTTTTTTTGTCTGAAAATAAAAGTATTATCTTAAAAAAAGGAATAAAAAGAAAATATGTGATAAACAATATTATAGTCAATAATATTTTTTGAAATATTATATATGATATAAATAATGCTATTTTTTTTATGAATTTAAAAAAATTTTTTAAAACATCTTTCATATTTAAATGGTACGTTTATTTGACTAAGCTGTCAATGATTAAAAATAGTATTATTTACTGACTAGTTCAGCATAAGTATTGCTATCACGTAATAGTTCGTCATGCGTTCCTATGGCTTCAACTTCACCTTCATCAAGCACTATTATTCTATCCGCTTTCTGAGCTGTAGATATTCTATGAGTTACTATAATACATGTCACATCAGGTAATTCTTTAAAAAGATCTTCCCAGAACATAACCTCGTTTTCTGCATCAAGTGCTGATGTCACATCATCCATAAGAAGAATGTCTGGCCTTCCACAAATCGCTCTAGCTATTGAAAGCCTCTGTTTCTGACCTCCAGATAGACCAATACCCTTCTGACCTATCTTTTCTTCGAATTTTTTTGGGAGTTGATCCACTTCATCATAAAACTGTGCAATTTTCGTTGACTGAATTATCCAATCCTGTTCAAATTCTCTCCAGAAGTCTATATTAGTGTTTACACTCTCTGAAAATATTGTAGGAAGCTGCTGGATAAAACCTATTCTTGATCTATAGCTTTCCTTGCTTATATCTTTTTTATCTATACCGTTAAAAAGAACTTTCCCTTCTTCAGCCTCATATATTCCCGCTATAAGATTCAAAAGAGTTGTCTTTCCTGAACCTATCTTTCCAACTACAGCTATCTTCTCGCCGTTTTTTAATGTAAATGATATATCCTCAAGAGCAAACTCCTTTACATCCTTATTTTCAGATTCTATCGGATATTTAAAACAGACATCTCTTAAACATAACTCGTTTATCTTTTCAATTTTTTAATCACCACTCTTATAATCAGGGGTATCCTGTTCAAACTCTCTCATATCCTCAAGTCTGTCAATCGTAACAAAAGCCTGTGTACCTGTTACAAAAAGCTGAGGAATATCTATTATAGGCCATACTATCATTCCAAGATATGCAAAAAACGCTATATAACTACCTAAAGTCAGACTGCCATTTATAACCATTATTCCACCAAAAAGAAGGACCATCACCTGCCCAAGGTAATTTAAAAATTAAAAATATATATGAAACATACCTTCTATCGTGACAACATCTATTTCAACTTTTTTCCTTTTTTCAAGACTTTCTGCAAAGATATCTTCCTGAAATCTTTGAGCATTAAAAGATTTTACTATTTGAATACCTGAATAAACTGATTCCAGAAAATCATTGGTCTCGGAAACAGCTTTCTGTCTTAATGAGAATCTTTTTTCCACTTTTGATTCTAATTTAAAGAAAAGAAGCATCATAAGATGAAGTGGTATTATCGAAAGTAATGCCAGTTTCCAGTTAAGGAAAAACATACTTATCAGACAGAATATTATTACACATGTCGAATTGACAGCTCTAAATATTCCCGAACATAAAAACCACGATATACCCGGTGGATTGGTCTTGAGATCCTCTGTAAGTCTGGTAGCAATATCTCCTGTCCTGAACTTAAGAAAGAATCTATAACTCTTCTCAAGGATTATCTTAAAATATTTTTTCCTTAAGGACATCTCAAAGTTCATGTTCATCCTTCCGCGCATAAAAGGATAAAAGTTTGTGATCCAGGTTATTATACCTAATCCAAATATTAAAAAAAGAAGTCTATTCCTCTCGTTTATAATAGCATTCATATCCAGTTTTCCATCAGCAAAAAGATGCAGATTTTTCATCAGTGTATCGATAACATATTTAAATAAAAGAGGATGCACCGTAGATACAGCTGTTGAAAGTATTGTCATAAATAGCATGAAGAGTACCATTGCTTTATGTTCTCTATATCTTTTTAAGATCCATTTGAAATAAAAGGAAGTTGGTCTTTTTCTCTTCATAACGCCTCCCCTGCTCTTACATGTTGAATACTATGGAGTTTAGAATATAAACCACCTTTTTCAACAAGTTCATCATGTTTTCCATCCTCTACTATCTTTCCATCTTCAAAAACGAGTATTCTGTCAGCGTTTCTTATCGTTATAAGTCTATGCGCTATTATTATTGCTGTTCTTCCATCCATAAGTCTCTGCAAAGCTGACTGAAGCATATTTTCTGTTATGACATCAACAGAACTCGTAGCTTCATCAAGAATAAGTATATCCGGGTCCTTGACAAGTGCTCGGGTAAAAGAGATGAGTTGTCTTTCACCCATCGAAAGGTTTGAGCCACCTTCGGATAATTTTGTATTATATCCATCAGGTTTCTTCATTATTGTCTCATGTGAACCTAATCTTTTCGCAGCCTGAATCACTTTATCATCCTTTATAAAAGGATTAAACGCCTTAAGATTCTCCATTATAGTGCCAGGAAAAAGATGTACATCCTGAAGTACAAGACCTATATCCTTTCTCCAGTTTTCAAGTGAATATCTTTTAATATTTGAATCATCTACAAGTATTTCACCTTTTATTGGGTCATAGAACCTTAGAAGAAGATTAATAAGTGTTGTCTTTCCTGATCCAGAAGGTCCTACAATTGCTATATGCTGACCTTTTCTTATAGTAAGGTCTATATCCTCAAGCACAGTCTCCTTATCATATGCAAATGATATATCCTTAAATTCTAGTTTTTCCCTAAGCGATACACTTTCATCGTTCTTACTATCATCAATAACATCAGAGGGAGTATCAAGAATATTAAACAATCTGGAACCCGCGGCAAGAGACGTCTGTACCTGCGAAAGAACCATGATAAGATTCCTTAAAGGCCAGAAGAACTGTCTTAAAAGCTCGATAAACATGACCAGAGTCCCAATTGACATATCACCATCAAATATCTTCTTAGTACCGTATACAAATATAACTATCATTGAGACTGTTTCGGATATAAAAGAAAAGAAAGACCAGAAGATTATATAATCAATAAACAATCCTTTTTTCTCATATTTATATTTTTGTTTTGAATAATATTCAAGCATCTCGATAGCAGCGTTCTTTTTAGAAAAAAGCTGCAGTATAGGGATTCCCTGAACGTATTCCGTTATGTATCCTGAAAGGTCACTGTTTTTCTTTCTTACCATCCACCAAATTCTTCTTATATAGTTCATATAAAAATAAAAGATAGTAAATAAGACCGGCATCGCAAAACATATAAGAAGCCCAAGCTGCGGTTGTTCTCGGAATATTATAAAAAGTATACCAAAGAGCATAAGTCCACTTGTAAGGAGCGTCATAGCCGACTGTGTGAACATTATTTTAAGCTGTTCTGTATCTGATTCCGTTCTAGACATCAGTCTTCCCGGCTGATTTTTATCAAAGAAAGACATCCCATTCTCGATTATATGATTAAATAGTCCTTTTTTTATATCTGTAATAATATTCACTCCCATTGTAGCGAGATTGATTATCTGAAGATATGCCACGGATGCTCCGATAACAAGACATGCTATAAATATCAACGCTGACATAACAGCCATATGAAGATCGGAAGCTGGTATAGCTTTATCTATTATATGTCTTAATATCACAGGTCTTGCCAAATGTGTTCCTGATATAATAAATGCAGCAAAAGATCCAAATATCAACCTTTTCTTCTCAGAAAGAAAAAAAGGGAGCAACCTGAAAAAGACTGATACATTTTTTTTTGTTTTAACCAACATTATCTTTTTTCTCCTGCATTCTACTATGCTTAATTATTACAAGTCCTTTAAACCATAGTCAAGGTCTCAAGCAATATAAAAAAATATTACTTTTACAATATAACGATTCCCTCCCCTTTTTTGTTTGGAATTTATTTCCGATAAAAGAATAAAATATATAAACAGGAGAATTTAATGGCTAAGATCTTCGAAAATTTATTTAATCTTAAAGAAAACAATACTACAATATCAAAAGAGTTTATTGCTGGTATTACAACGTTTCTTACAATGGCTTATATCATCATAGTAAACCCTCAGATACTAACTTCAGGGACAGGCATGCCTTACGGTGGAGCATTAGCAGCTACTATACTTGTTGCTTCTTTATCTTCAATATTAATGGGAGTTTTTGCTAACCTTCCGTTTGCCCTTGCACCAGGAATGGGAATAAACGCATTTTTCACGTTTACAGTCATTTTAGGCTTTGGTCTTACATGGCAACAGGCGTTGGGTGCTGTTTTTATTTCAGGTCTAGTCTTTATTTTTTTGACTATAGTAAGGATAAGAGAGTTAATAGTTAAATCTATACCAGCACCGGTAAGACTTGGAGTAGCATCGGGAATCGGACTGTTCCTATGCTTTATAGGACTTAAGGAATCTGGAATGATAGTATGTTCACCCGCAACACTTGTATGTATGGGTGATTTTAGTCCAAAACTTTTCATATTTCTTGCCGGATTAGTATTCACTCTTATACTTCTTATTAAAAAGAAAAAAGGTGCTCTTCTTTCAGGTATTATTTTTTCTACTATTCTTGCTTATTCTGCTGGAAGATTATGGGGAGACACAATTCTTATCCATATGCCTGAAAATTTCTTTTCCAGTCCAGATCTTTAATCTACATTTTTAAAGATGGATCTTTCTGGAGCTTTTAAGTTATCTATGGTATCAGTCATATTTACTTTCCTGTTTACCGACATGTTCGATTCAATCTCGACTTTTTTAGGTGTGTGTCAAGTATCAGACCTTAAGGATAAAGATGGTAACCCAAAAAATATGAACAAAGCTTTGATGGTCGATGCTTTTTCAACTACAATATCAGGGATATTAGGAACATCTTCCGGGACCACTTATATAGAATCAGCATCAGGGATAGAAGAAGGTGGTAGAACGGGGCTAACCTCGGTATTCACAGGGCTTTTATTTCTTCCTTTCCTGTTTCTTGCCCCACTTATTGCTATAATACCAATGTATGCAACTTCTCCAGCGCTTGTAATAGTTGGTTTTTATATGGCAAGAGCTATAATAGAGGTTGATATGAAGAGTTATGGAAGTGGTTTCCCAGCTTTCTTAGCCCTTATACTTATACCTCTTACTTATTCAATAACTCAGGGAATTTCATGGAGTATTGTCTTTTATATACTTCTTTCCTTCTTCGATAGAAAAGTTGAAAGACCAAGTCCAATGCTATATATAATAGGAATATTATCTTTATTATCACTATATCTAACATAAAAAAAGCCGCCTATACGGCGGCTTTTTTTATCAATTAACGTCATAACGAACAAACGTTTAAAAGTATAAAACGGTAGTTATTGTTCCATCTTTTCAAGTATAAGATTTAATTCAGGATATTTATCAGCAAGTTTTCTTATTACTGCTACAGGTGGTTTTGTAGGACCGTTTCCATTAAGATCGACCTCTTTTGCAATATGACTTGCAAGAGCATCAACATCATTGAAATCAACTTCAGAATAAGATCTATTTCTGAAGAGTCCAAGAAAATCTTTGATTCCTGAAACTATATTCTGCCACCACTGTGGTGAATTATCTTCTTTTGGTTCAGCTGCAGGTTCCTCATTGACAGCCACAGTTGGTTCAGATACATCTTCATCAGCTGGTTCCTGTGCTATAGTCTGCACCTGAGTATCATAACTCTTAAGAAGCATCTCATCCCATGCAGTAGCTTTAGCAAATTCCGTATTGATATAATGTTTTTTCCATTCATATTTCTTTGGAGCGTAAATTGCAATACCGTGGGAATCTTTCATCTTATCACCCTGATGCATTGTTATTATAACAGCATCTTTAATAGCTTTTAAAACTTTATCACATCTGACTTTTAGTTTTTCATCCTTAGTTATCGCTTTTAATCTTTCAACAAAATTATAAAGGTCTTTAGAATATGAAAGTTCATATTTCTGCGAATAGTTAATAGCATGATCAAGACTACTTTTTTCTTTATCGAGGTTTTTATATACATAAGAAGCCATATCATCAACAGCTTCAGCAAGAGCAGGTATCTTAGAAAGATCCATTGCACCCTGAGTTACCTCTGTTGGTCCCCACCAACTTGACTGACCTTCATAAGATTTTAAATATGCTTTTACAGCAGTTTTTGTAAAATCAACAGTCTTCATGTTAGGGTTTTTGACAAGTGGTCCAAGAACAAGATCATATGGCCAGCCATCGCCTGGTTCTGTTTCTTCTGATGCGATCATATACTTCAAATAATCTGATTGCTGCATAGCTACTTCGATCATACCCATAAGACATGCATCAAATGCTATGACATCCATTTTTCTTCCTAGTTTTGAATACATAGCTTCAGCTACTTTCTTCATTCCAGGAGAATCTATGTGAGTTCCGTTGGTATCATCGTATGAGATACCTTTAACAAGTCTTTCCTGTCTGTTTTCCTTTTCCCATCCCATTCCATGATTCCAGTATACAAACAAATATCTTTCTGCAGGATATTTATAAACCGAATAATTAAAGAATTTAATAGCTTCTTTATAATCTCCCATATCAACTTCGCCTAAGTCTTTGACTACTTTAGAGGATATTTTCTGAAAATCATTATCTTTTTCAATATAGAATATTTTGGTTCCTTTCCAATCTCCATTACTTGAATCGTATCCAGGAATTCTATCATACTGCACTACTATGTTTACCTGATCGCTGGAACCGATCTTTTCCATCTCATTGATGTCTTTGATTCCTGCACCTTCAAGGTTGTTATCTCCATTGATAAAAACCATGACTGTCCATTTTTTTGGAGCTGCATTTACGGTAAGTGTAAGAAACAGTATACCGATAATAAACACTAGAAATAATTTTTTCATACTCCCTCCTGTTAGTTTGTTTCTAATATGTATAAATTATAATCTAAAACTATACTTGAAGCAATAGTTTTTTTATTTCTAAAGCTATAATCTGACTTAATTTATTATAGGCATCAAATAATATAAGGCATGCTCTGTCTGATGCCATTAAAAAGCACTATCGCAGGTGCAATATCGTTAAGGTCGAGCTTAAGGTCACCTACTCTATTATTTATTATCTCATAATTAAAATTTCTATCAATCGAGAGTTTGATATCATCTGATTCGAGAATATGTTTTTCATCCTCAAAATAAAGAGTATATTCTTTATCATTCTTTCTTATTCTCAGTTCGAGATCTCCGTTTTTTTCTTTGATCTGATAACAGTCCTCATTGTGTCCCTCAAAAGATTCCTTTTCGAGATATACTTTTGGTTTATTAATATACGGTGCATCAGAGGAAGGACAGAAAGTATTACAGTTTCCACATTCATTACAGAAATCTCCAATATTAAACACCTGATACTCCTGCATCACTTTAAATTCTCTTGACTCTCTAACCTTTACCTGATCTCCAAGCACTTCTATAACCGGCACATCCCAACAGTAAGGTTCTGACTGATAGGTATGATTTGCTCTGTTCGGACAAACAGATACACAAATAGAACACATCTCGTCACATCTTAAGCATCTTAAAGCTTCTTTCATTGCCTCATCTTTAGAATAAGTCTCTTCAAATTCCTTGAAATCTTTTCTATTTTTAGCTGATCTCATATGTGGTGCTACAGCTTCCTCTTTAAAAGCTCTTTTTTCAATCAGTTCCTCTTTTGTAAAGATCTTACCTTTATTGATTACCTCATCGATGTTTCCCATAATACTTAAAGCAGCTTTCTTACCATCTCCTGCTGCTTTTATAAGTGTATAAGGACCACGGACGACATCTCCACCCGCATATACAGCTTCCATTGAGGTCTTCATAAACTCATCCACCTCAATTGTATTCCATCTTGTAAGCTTTAGATCAAGATCTTTCAAGAAACCAAGTTCCGTCTTCTGACTTATTGCAGGTACTATCGTGTCTACTTCAAGTTCAAAGTGTGAACCTTCTACAGGTACAGGTCTTCTTCTGCCACTTGAATCGGGTTCTCCCAACTCGTTCTTGATGCATACTATACTTTTGACTCTGTTTCCCTGACTTTTTATTTCAACTGGAGAAACGAGTTCGATTATCTTAATACCTTCCTCTTCAAGCTGACTGATCTCTTCAGGATCAGCCGGCATCTCGTTTCTTGTTCTTCTGTATAATAAAGTGACTTCAGAGACATCTTTTAGTCTCCACGCACTTCTTGCAACATCACAAGCTGAGTTACCACCACCAATAACTGCGACTTTTTTCCCTTCAGGTACATTTGAATGTCTTATCATATAAAGATACTCAAGTGCATCAAAAACACCTTCACTATCACTTCCAGGAACATCAAGATTAATGCCATTTTGGGCACCTGCTCCAATAAATACAGCAATATAATCACCTGTCAGTAAATCGTTAATGGAAACATCTTTTCCAATCTCAGTATTGAATCTAAATTCAACACCTAATGCTTCAAGTCTTTTGAAATCTCCTATGATTATCTCACCTGGAAGTCGAAATTCCGGTATTGCATAATGAGCCATACCTCCAGGTCCAGGTCTCTTTTCAAAGATAACAGGCTTCATGCCACTTTTAGCTAAGAAATAAGCACATGCAAAACCCGATGGGCCTGCACCTATTATAGCTACTTTACCGGCATCACTTTCAAATTTCACCGGACTGACAGCGGTATTATCCATTACAAATCTCTTTAAAGCTCTTATATTAAGCGGTTGATCATAATTGTTTCTGACACATCTTGATTGACATTTATGGTCACATACCCTTGATGCGATCTCTGGAAGCGGATTGTCTTCGGTAATTATTCTCGATGCTTCCTGAAGGTTCCCTTTGGAAATATGATAAATATATTCCGGTACCTTCTGATCTACCGGACACTCATAAGTACAAGGAGCACTTATACAATCAAACATATTTAGGTCTCTTTCAGTCTTGGTATCAAGAGAACTTCTGTAATCCTTTCTATATAGTGGCCCCGCCAATACCTCTTCTGAATAATGTTTTACATATAATCTTGAACATTCCTTATAGATAGTATCAAAACCAAGCGAGCTTTCCTCAAGTTCTTTTCTTATAAGATCAGCGCATGATTCTAGATTTTTTTCCAATATATCAGCGATTATCTCTTTCTTTTCTATATTTACGCATTCTTTTAAAAGTTCTTCTCTATTAAAGAAACGATCACAATAGGAAACTACAATAAACTCTTTATAATCTTTTGCAGTAAATCTTTCAAAAGAATCTCTCAGATTCTTTACATACTGAACTATTCTTGTATAACCACCAGGTTTAAGTATATCCGAACACACAGTTATAGGTTTTATATTACAACTTATGATATCTATAACATTAAACGCATCCGCACCTGCTGAAAAGGATACAGAATGTTTACTCTTCAAGTCATCCATAAGTCTTTTTGCAAGATTTATATCAATTGGATGCAAAGCTCTTCCTGACATATACATCATATCAGCTTCTTTTAAAAATACGTCTCTGTTATTAACACTTTCAAGAGTATTAGAGAGTTTAAACGAAAAATCCTTGCCACACTCTTCTGATACCTTTGATACCTTGGATATTATATCTAAAGCATCTTTATACTGTGGGTCATGTTCAAAAGCAACATCAGGGACATGAGTCCTGTATCCCAATCTTTTATTCAAAATATCATGAATGGCATCTTTGCCAAGCAAGGTAGGATTGAATTTTATAGTAGTATGAAAATCCAGTTCGCTAATAAGATAACTTGCTATCTTTGATATCTCTGCTGGCGGACATCCATGCATTGTTGAAAGGGTTATATTATCGGAAATCTCTGGGGAAATCCTGATATCTTCAGCTTTTTCAAAATATTTCGAAGCCACCTTCTTAAGTGAACTGATATCATCTTTGGCATCTCTCATCTTTTTCAAAAATCTTTGAACGTTTTCGTTTTTTATACCTTTAAGATCATAACCAACACTCATATTAAAGATGAATCCATTTTGATTTGTACCGTTATCATGCTCGAAAAGTTTTCTTAGCATATGGATGATTACCCAGGCATTTAGATACTCATTATAAGCCTGATCGAGTTTGAGTTCCTGAGACCATTCACAGTTATAACCCTCATCCTCTATATCAATACACGGCTTAAGCACCTCTATCTCATCAAGTGTCTGTACAGTCTTAAGTTCTATAAAACGAGCACCCATAAGCCAAGCAATAATGATATTCTGCGACAGCTGGGTATGTGGACCTGCTGCTACTCCAAATGGAGTCTCGAGAAGCTTTCCATACTTGCTGCTATGGATATTTTCTTCTTTTTCCGGTCTGAAAAAGAGTTTTTCTGGAATACCGAATATTGTCCTGTTTTCTTTATATTCTGTGAATATCCACGAAGCTAATCTTTCAAAACTTATTGGCGTAAAATGTTCAGACATATCAAACTCCTTATAAATAATAAATCTTTTTTTGTTTTAATTATTATATAATGACATACCGATAAACGCAATGATATTACAATGAAACATTGTAATGATGAGCAACTTTGTTGCTGATGACAACTTTCCAGTTGTGTATTCAACTTTCGTTGAAATGCTTTGCTCTGCAAAGAGTCAAATCAAATAAAAAACTCTTTCTGAAAGAAAGCACATAAGCGAAAGCTTATCATACTTTTTTCGTAAGAAAAAACATATTAACGCAACGAGCGTATCAACGCATTAACGTATCAACGTCTATAGAAAGAAACGTATTTCTCTTTTTTTTACTGATATTTGATGCAGCCTTTTCAAAAGCTCTATTCTCTCCGATGAAAACTATTCCTCTTTTTGCTCTTGTAAGCGCTGTATAAAGCCATTGATTATCAAGCATGAAAGAATGAGCCTGAGTTATTGGTATGATGACTCTTTCAAACTCACTTCCCTGAGCTTTGTGAACTGTAAGGGCAAATGCATGATCTATTATATCTCTAAAATCACCTATATCATATTGTACTATTTCTTTAGTATACATTCTCACAAAGACTTTACTTTCCAAAAGGTCTATCTTTTCAATTATACCTATACTACCGTTAAATATACGTTCTGATTTAGCAAATTCTTCACCAAATCTATACTCATCTGATAGATATATCTTTCTTTCAATATTTTTTAGATGTATTACTTTATCACCTTCTGAGAAAAAAGTGTTCATTCTTTTGAAAGAGGTCTTATCAAAGGCAGGATTTATAATCTCTTTAAGCATCTGATTTAGATTTATTGTACCCAACTCACCTTTTTTCATAGGAGTCAGTATCTGAAGTCCAGTAACAGGATCGGCTTCAGGATTATCGTTTACGAATTTTTTAGCTACTGATATTAAACGTTTTAATATATTATCATCTTTAAGACCATAAAGATCGTTGTTACACATGCTAAAATACCAGTCATTATGACTTTCTTCATATCCTTTTGGTATCTTACCTTCTCTTATCTTTGATGCAAATATATTGATCACTGAATCTTCACTCTGCCTGAAGACTTCTGTAAGTCTTTTAAATGGCATTAGATCGTTGTTTAATATATCTGCAAAAACATTTCCAGGACCAATAGGTGGCAGCTGAGCATCATCTCCTATTACAACAAGAATACATTCTTTGTGAAGACATCTTATAAGAGAATAGAAAAGGAAGGAGTTTACCATGCCCGCTTCATCCAATATTATTACATCATATTCGAGTAGATTTTCTTCGTTATGTCTAAAATCCTCTCCATCAAATCCAAGGAGAGAATGGATTGTATGGCATGAAAAACCCGTTATCTCTTCAAGTCTTCTTGCAGCAATACCACTCATAGCACAACCCGCTATTCTTTTAGACCAATGTTTTTTCAATAGATTCATAAGGACTTTACACACAGTTGTCTTCCCTGTACCTGCATATCCACAAATAGCTGAGACAAGATAAGAACATGAGTTTTTGACAGCAGCTTTTTGCATATCTGATAATTTGACCGAACTAAACTCCTGCATATCCTCATCATGTATCTTATCAGATATATTTAAAGGGGATTCCGTCCTTTCTATTAAAAAGGCTGAGATAAAATCTTCAAAATCTTTATTTTCTGTCAAAGCTACAATAGGCGTATCCTGATCTAAGAAAAAGAACTCTTCTTCGCTTTTTAATATCTCAAGTACTGTTTCTGAAAATTCATTTGATAACCTTAGTTGTCTTAAGACAGAAAAGATCAGATTATCAGCATATTCCCAAAGATTACCAGTATTAAAAGCTTTTTTCTTCATATAAAATATCAACCCACTCTTGATCCTTCTACTATCATTTGGGATTATACCCATTTTAAGAGCCATCTCGTCTACCGTTTTAAAATGAATACCCTTTATATTACAAATAATATAGGGGTCATCTTTTATTAGATCTATTGCCTGATGAGAATAAAAACCAAATATCTCGTTTATCATCAGACTTGAGAATCCAAAAGGAGACAAAAATTCAGTTAACTTTCTAATATGTGAGAATTTCTTGTAGGACTCTGTTATTGTAACTATCCTCTTTTTTCCTATTCCGGATACCTCAGTCAATCTATGAGGCTTATTTTCAATTATATCAGCCGTCTCATCTCCAAACCTTTCCATTATAGCAAGAGCACCCTTCTCACCAATACCTTTTACAACTGAAGTGAGAAAAAAATACATCTCATCAGTCTTAAGTGTGGCTGATTCAAAATGAAAAGAGCGTCCGTATTTGTCTGTCTTAAACCTTCCGGTAAACTCATATACCAGTCCACGCAGCTTAGATTTTCCTGTATTGAAAATATGACCCTTTGCTTTGATACCATCTTCCAGATCAAGAATATAAAACGATTCGTTATTATATATTATCCAGTTTATCTTTGATGTTATTTTCTGTATTTCATCGTTCATCTATTAAACTCTTTCCTTTTACTCTTATTCCATATTCATACTCATCTCTTTTTTCCATAAGCATATCAAAAAGCCACTTTTTTGCTTTTTGATTATCTCTAAGCGTCATATCCCAGAAAGCCAGCGTGAATATTTTTATATCTTTATATATCAACTTCTCATCAATAGGCATCTGATTTCTTCCGCTAAAGATAAAATGGCTGGCACCTTTAAATACAAGCTTATAATTCTCATTTTTATTCATCTTCTGAAATCCTATTAATCTCTCTTTTGGTAAAATAGGTTTTATTATTCCAACATCTTCAGTACCTGTTATATGAAACATAGGTATTGTGACATCTCTGTATAATAGTCCTTGAAAAAACTCTATATCAGGTGGCGGGGGCGAAAATGCTATTGAGGATTTTATATCTGAAATATATTCTGATTTGGATAAAGCACTTCTTCTGACACCTGAGACAGAAAACGTTGTCTTTGCACCAAAAGAATGTCAACTCATTCCAAAAATATCAGGTTTTATTCCTTCTAAGCCATTTTCTTTTAAATACTGTATGATCTTTTTTATATCTTTTATTCGTTTTACCGCATTTTCATGACTAGCGGCATTTTTAAAAGTAAGACCTTTGATAACTGGATTTTTTATTCCCTTTAAGATAGAAGAATCGGATCCTAAATGAGTTGGGACAACTACTACGTATCCATTTAAAGCCCAGAATCTATTAGCATATACCGCAGCCTCGACATTACCGCCAAGACCATGAGAAAATATTATAAAAGGAAGTTTTTTCTTATCAGAATCAGGTATATATACTTTTGAATATATACCATCTATATTTATATAACGTATCTCACACGAGCCATCATAAACAACATCTCTATAATAATCCAGAGAATAGATAGATACAAAACAGCAAAGAAGCATCACTATTGAAAGTGATCTCATTTTTCCTTAGCTGTCTTTTCAATTGCTTCTACTATCTGTTTATAACCAGTACATCTGCATAGATTTCCAGCAATCGCCTCTTTTATCTCTTCTACAGTAGGATTCGGATTTTTCATTAAAAGAGCTTTTGCACTCATTAGCATACCTGGTGTGCAGAATCCACATTGAACAGCTCCTGACTCAAGAAAATTCTTTTGTAATCTGGATAGTTCACCATTTTCTTCAAGACCTTCAACGGTAATTATTTCACAACCGTTGGCCTGAGATGCAAGCACCATACATGAGTTTACTGCTTTACCATCCATTATGACAGTACAAGCTCCACATTCACCCACACCACAACCTTCTTTTGTACCGGTAAGTTTAAGATCTTCTCTAAGAAGATCAAGTAACCTTTTAGTTGTACTAACTTTTAATTTATGATCTTTTCCATTAACTTTTATTGACAGATACATAAGCATAATCATTCACCTCAATCTAATCTAATTTAATTCCATACATCCTACAAAGACCCGCATACGCAAGGTTCTCAAGCACAGGTCTTTTATAAGGAGTTGACCATCTTTGACCGACTTCCTTGAACACATCTTCCGCAACTATTTGTGCAGCTTTTTTTAGTATATCCTTATCAGGGGATTTTCCTTCAAGGAAATTCTCAGCTTCGGTAATTCTTCTAAAATACGGAAGAACTGCACCTGGAACTATTCTAATATCTTTTATTCTGCCATCAACAAGATCAGAGACACCCGTAAAGGATATCCTGGTTATTGATAAAGCGTTTCTTCTTCCAAGTTTCTCAAATACAAATTTCTGATCTTTGAACCTTGTCTTTTCAAGTATTATGGTCTCAAGAAGTTCCTGAGGATCAGCCATGTTCTTATATGGACCTTTTATGAAGTCTCGTACATTGACTGTCCTTACAAGTCCCTGATCTCTTGCAAGTGAGACTTCAGCACCATAAGCTACAAGAACAGGAAGAGTATCTCCTGAAGGTGAAGAATTAACTACATTTCCACCTATAGTACCAGTATTTCTGGTTTGAAGACATCCAACATTTGAACTAGCTTCACATAATGCCGGAAATTCTTTTTTTAATATATCAGATCCTGCTATCTCTGAATGAGTCATCACCGAACCTATCTCAACGAATCTCTCACTCTGAATGATCTTCTTTATATTTTTTAATTTTGAAATATCTAATATCTTATCAACGTTCTCAAGCTTCCATGAATCTTTTCTTAATTCTATGATAAGATCACTTCCACCAGCGATTATCTTTACAGTCTCTCCATGCTTTTCAAGAAACTCAAGGGTCTCTCCAACAGTATCAAATCTGAAATAATCTACCTGTCTCATGCTTCGCTCCCCCTTTTCTGTTTTCTTCTTAAAGGATGTCCCAGCATTATCGTCTCAAGATCAAGCGGGATATGATAATTTCTCTTACCCGTAGCATTATAGACCGCATTGTTCAAAGCTGCAGACATAAGTTCAAGTGTCGGTTCTCCAAGGGACTTTCCTCCCCATGGTCCATATTTATCGCCACTTTCAATTAGCGTTGCATGAAGTTCACCAAAATCCTTGACCGTTGGTATAAAATACTCATCAAGGTTTGTGTTCTTTATCTTTCCATCATCCACCTGTACCTCTTCGTATAGTCCATAACCTATACCCTGAACAACTCCTCCGTATACCTGCCCAATAGCACCTGTAGGATTGATCACCTTACCTACATCATGTGCAGCATAAGCATTTTCGACATAGACCTTTCCTGTAAAGGTATCAACTGTTATCTGCGCTATTTGAGAACCATATACATAAGTGAAGTAAGCTGGACCCTGGCCTTTTTCCTCATCCCAATATACTTCAGGTGCTTTATACCATCCATATTCAGCAAGATTATAACCAGCAAAATATGTCTTGAGAACAGCAACCTCAAAGCCTATTTCTTTTTTAGTTGTAAGACCTTTGACTTTCTCATCTTCAAAAACTATTTTTTCAGGATCTTTTTCACCTAGTTCCTCTAACACAGCTTTGGCTATCCTATCTCTGATCTTTTCAGCAGCAATCTTCACCGCAGTACCACCCATCAACGTGGATCTAGATGCTACTGTAGGTCCTCCATCTGCTATATGTCCAGTATCCTGATCAAGATATCTGAATCTTTCAATTGATATGCCAAGCACTTTAGCAGCAATAAGAGCAAAGGTAGTCTTAAGTCCCTGACCGTTTTCGGCTAGTCCTGCAAGAACATATGCACTTCCGTCAGATTGAATAGATACTATTGCGCCAGTTGCATCAGTACCTTCTGCTCCAAGCGCACATCCTCTGAAAGAACACGATAATCCAATACCTTTTTTGAATCTTTCTGATTTCTTGTTGAATTTTTCAAACTGTTTCTTTTTATTAAAATAATCTGATTGTTCTATTACGACATCGATAGCTTTTTTTAAGGAAACCTCATGTTGTTCAAGTTTCTGACTTGATGCAGTAACACTTCCATTTTCATAACCATTTAACTTTCTCAGCTCAACTCCATCCATTCCCAGTTTTTCAGCTATCTCATCAATAAGACTTTCCTGAGCAAATATTATCTGTGGTGATCCAAACCCCCTGAAAGCTCCTGTATATGGATTATTTGTAAATATTCCGTATATATCAGTATTGACATTTTCAATCTCATAAGGCCCGGTTGCCTGCACGACAGATCTCCATGTCACAAATGGTGTCATCGAAATATATGCTCCTGCATCAGCATACATCTCTACCTTCATTGCTTTTAACTTTCCATCTTTTGTAGCACCTACTTTATATTTAAGATGATACGGATGTCTTTTGTAGGAATCGATTATAGATTCTTCCCTGGAATAGACCATCTTAACCGGTCTCTGAAGCTTTCTGGCAGCAAGTGCAGCTCTTATAGAAAGCACTGTCATAACATCATCTTTTCCGCCAAAAGCTCCGCCCATATTGACCTGAATTATTCTTATATCGTTTAATTTCGTACCTAATACTCTTGCAACACCTTTTCTTGTTGAATGTGGACATTGAATAGAACCATATACTCTCATCTCATCCTTACCTTCTCCAGGTACCGCCACTACGACTTCAGGTTCTATATATGCATGCTCTACAAACTGTGTCTTATATTCTTTTTCAAGTACTATATCACTTTCTTCAAAACCTTTTTCAACATTACCCTTCCTGAGAGGATAATGAACAGCTATATTGTTCATCTTTCCCTCTTTTAATATTGGTGCATCTTTTTTTAAGGATTCATGTACATCAAAAACAGCTGGAAGCTCCTTGTACTCAACTTTTATTTTATTCACAGCTTCTTCAGCTATCGCCTGTGTCTCGCCAACAACAACAGCAATACCATCTCCAACACAGAGGACCTTTTTATCCGCAAGAGGATAATGATCAAACTCAATTGCACCTATAGTCTTTTCACCAGGTATATCCTTAGCTGTTATGATCGTCAATACACCTCTTACTTTTTCAGCTTCCGATTTATCAATTTTTATGATCTCTGCATGAGCTTTCTCAGATCTATGGACTTTCGCATAAACCATATTATCGAAAAAAAGATCAGCTCCATACTTGGCTTTTCCCGTCACTTTTTCATAACCATCTATTCTTAGATCGTTTTTTTTCATATTAAGTACTCCCTTTAAAGCTTTATATCAAACCGAACGTTAACATCATTTAATTCTTAATGCTTTAATATTACAAATCATGACGTTTAAAGTCAATTTTTTCAGTTGACTACTATATGCTCTAAATGTAGTATAATTAAGGAGGAAACATGAGAATAACTTTTATTGTTTTTTTTATTTTATCGCTCTTTATCCTTGTTCATGCAAAACAGGACTTATACTGCGTATTTCTTGATTCTCCTGAATACCGACAGTACAATCAAAAGCTTTTTAAAGGGATCAACGATTTCTGCCAAAACAAAGATTATAGACTTATAAGCTTTTCCTATAAAGAAAAAAAGGATATTCGTGATAGGATATATAAGATCCATAAAAAACAAAGTGCGATTGTTTTCTGTGGACCATGGTTAAAAGATATTTGCGAATGGTTGTACAAAAAAAAGAGAAGTTCTTTCAGTGATATAATGTTGTTTGATTCTTATTCCAGGATCAAAGAAATTAGCTGTCTCACAATTGACAGAAGATCAGCAGGAATAATACTTGGTTTAAGCACATGTATAATAAACGAACCATATCTGATGATCATAAACCAAGATCTTCCGTTTTTAAATGAAATATACAAAGGTATAGAAGAGGCCTTAAATAAAAGAAAAAAACAAATAACCTTGAAAAGGATAAAGACTGATATCCTGGTAAAAAAGAATTTTTATAAATATGTTCAGGATATGATAAAAGGTTATAATGGAATAATCTTCGCGACTGGACCTATAAGCGGTCTTTCAGCTTTTTCTGGCGAGATATTAAATAAACGTTCTTTTATCTATGGAGATTTAAATTATTCAGAAAGCAAATATCCAAGTATTAAGATAATATCAAATTTCAATTTAACGAAAATAATGACACGATTTTTAGAACGATGTCTTTATAGAAAAAAAGGACTTGATATGAAAATTGATATTAAATCCTCTGAATTCATTATCGATCGCAGAAGACTTAATATAAGAGAAAGACTACAAATATTAAAGGAAGGTAGCATTTGATTTTCACCGGACTTATTATAGCAGGTGGTTACTCAAATAGATTCAAGGGATTTAAACCGCTTGCAAATATTAATGGCGAGAGCTTCTTATCAAATATCTGTATAAAACTTCATGGTTTATCAAAAAACACAGTTATCGTAACAGGACATAAACACCAATTAATAGAAGATCACATCAAAGAAAAAGATTTTTTAAATACTTTCTGTATCAATAACAAAGATTTTAAAAAAGGAATGTCTTCATCAATACTTATTGGATTAAAACATATAAAAGAAAGATTTCCGGAAAGTCATACTATATATCAACCTGTGGATATTCCGCATATAGCTCCAGATACTTATTTCAAACTGATTCAGACTACAAAGGAGCGAAACCCGGAAATACTAAAACCTTCCTACAATATGAAAGGCGGACATCCTCTTATCATCTCACCAAATACAAGAGATATACTTATAGAAAGATTAAGGGAAGATAATCTAAAGATAGCTATAAAAAAAATCGGTATCAAGATGGAATATCTTAATACCGATGATATTTCTGTTATTCAGGATATTGATACACCTGAGGATCTAGACAACTATCTGTCTGACATCAGGTTTATCCCCGTATAGCATACTTGAAGTATACTTATCTATTACTTCCTGAAGTTTATCGAAATCTTTATTTCTTCTAAAAAAGAATATTGCAGCATAAACATATTTACTGAAAAAATCCCTAAACTTCTTCTGGTTCTCAGGTAGGTCCAATTTTGAATAAAGATAATCAAGCTGCTCCAACATATCATTATAATATGTCTTAGCTTTCTTATTATCACCTTTCTTTTCAGTTATATCTCCCATCATAAGAAAGAACTTAAGCCAGTATTCATCGAATTTTTTAAGATGATGGAACTTTTCTCTTGCTTCATGAAAAAGTTCTTCAGCTTTTTTATAATTAGATATTTGATAATTATATAGTCCGTTTATTATATACCAATCATCGCTTCCTTCTGTAATAAGAGAAATATATTCAGGTAACTTTTTTAGATCTTTTATATTGAGAAGTACTATACATACTTTTTTTATAAGTCCTTCGTAAAAAGGACCTTTATCATCAAGCTCATTAAGGACATCAAGAAAATTTTCCAGATATACTTTAGCTCTATCAAGATCGTTGTAAGAATATATATATGCAAGTGAAATAAAATGATATGCTTTAATGACATCATTATCTATTTCCTGTTTTGAAAGTAGATTTATTGCTTTTTTAAAATCTCTTAAATAATAAGTGTTTATCTCTATTTCC
Source organism: Candidatus Muiribacterium halophilum (assembly GCA_002869225.1). Classification (GTDB taxonomy): domain Bacteria; phylum Muiribacteriota; class Muiribacteriia; order Muiribacteriales; family Muiribacteriaceae; genus Muiribacterium; species Muiribacterium halophilum. The sequence continues at coordinate 64,647 of PKTG01000085.1, forward strand.
TGAAAATCTGATTTAATAATATAATCCTTATAATTTAAAGCAAGAGCATTTGAACGGACACAGTATAGTTCTTCAATCGCTTTTTCATACTCTTCATTATAAAGATAAAGAAGATGTCTTCGAAGATGTAAGAAAGGGAAGACTTTCTTTTCGTTCTTTTCATAAGCCATATCCTCAAGTTCACCAAGTAATTTAGCATACTCTTTCATATCGCCCATAAAAAAAGACACAAGAATCTTTGCAGCAAGTATTTCAAATTCATCTCCCTGACGGTTTTTGATAATACTTGTTATTGATGTCACATCACCTTGTTCGTAAAAACAATTGATCTTTCCTGGAAATTCCATACTTCGCACCCTTCTCCAAAATTTTTATTTTTATTCGTATTATAAATATTATATATGATTAATAAATAAACTTCCAGTTTATTTATTCGACATTCTGACATTCAGATTTTTCGACTTTTCGACTTTCCTAATCACTACTCGCTTTTCACAATTCACCGCTTTTATTGTATCTTATCCAAAAGTCTCTCTGCTTTTCCATAACCCGGTTCACGTTTTAAAATATTTCTGAGGATTGTTGACGATTTTTCATCATCCCCTTTTTGATGATAAATATAAGCTCTTAAATAATCATTCTTTAATTCAAGTTGCATCTTTTCCTGTTTAAAATCTTCCATACGACCTTCATCTTCAAACTCATAATCATTAAATCGACTTGTTTGAGTAAGTTCGTTTTTCAATTCGTTCATTAGATCACGGGCTTTTAAGAGTTCTTCTTCTAAGCGTTTTATTATTTCAGACTTCTGTCTGATTTCTTCGGTAAGTTTCTCTGTAATATTCTCATCATCAGTAAGTTCGTTTATCTTGTCTATAAAAAGCTTCTGTTTCTCTTCATATTGAAGTATCTTAAGATCTTTCTCTTCAAGACGTATATTTTTTTCTCTAATCTCTTTCTCTAGATCATCTATTCTCGATCTCATATCTTCAATTATCTTTTTAAAGGTGCTTATCTCAGAATTGGTTGGTCTTGAATTCATCTGATTAATATTCTCTTTACCAAAAATAAACTCGATGTTCTCAAGAAGATCTGAAAGAATAAAAGGTTTAAAGATTATGTTACTTGCGTATTTTTTTATTTCTATAATATCATTTTCAGGTATATCATTAGCCATTACAAGTATTTTTATATTGGATATATCTTTGTCTCTTTGAAGTTTTGTAATAAACTCAAGACCGTTTATAAGAGGCATATTGTAATCTAATATCAAAAGATCTATATCATTTATCTGTGTTATCTCTCCAAGTGCCTGAAACGGGTCTGTATTTCCTATAACAACATAACCCATCTTCTCAAATCTTTCCTTGAGTATGTTTACATAATAGTCTTTATCATCCAATATATAAATCTTCATAAATCCGATTCTATCAGATTTAAAAATCATAAGCAATAGTTTAGAAACAAAAAAAGGTGCCATACCGGCACCTTTTTTTATAACCCACATCTCGAACTTTCGACTTTACGAATTTTCGAAAAATCGTTTATCGTTTATCGAATTATCGTGTTTCTTCGGATTTTAATCAACACCAACTTCTTCATCTGTTTTTGTATCAAGCACTCTATAATACTGCTCGATCATATCCTTCCATTTTGTGTTCTTACCAAAATGAAGCGCAGTGAATTTAGCACTATCTCTGTTATACGGTCTAATAAGATAAGGAGTTGATCCTCTGTATTTCCTTCTATATAAAGGAAAATATATTGATAATCCATTTGAATCCTCAACCGAACTTCCATGGGTATCATTTGCGATTATCATCCTATTGTTTCTTATCTCTCGAACAACATCCCTTGCTTTTTGTGCGATTTCTCCGCTAAATTCATCCTCGATCTTATTCATAAAATCGATTAGATCGACATAATAGGTCCAGAAATCATATTTCTGTGAATTTTTCGCAGCATTATGTAGTTTAAGAAAATTATCATCATCTTCAAGAATAAGACCAATAAGCTGATCTATTTTAGCGTTGACGGAATCAAATTTACTGGTAGGATAAAGTGATACCGCAGATAGAGTTGCTTCATTTCCACCTACAAGTCCAAAGAACCAACCGTCATAGGAATCTATAAAGTCGTCTACTATCTGTCTGGCAAGAGCAGTTTCCGAAACATCTCTTCCTGCATCCACTCTATCTCGTAGATATTCAAGAAATTCATCGTATGGCCAACCATCACCAGGTTCGAGTTCTTCCGAACCAACCATTGTGCCTACCTGATTTCGAGAGAGTTCATCAGCTATTTCATACATATTCATAAGACAAGCATCAAAACAAACCATATCAACAAGACCACGATTTCTATTGATTATCCTGTTCACAGCATTATTAAACGCAACACCTAATGCCTTTGCAGATATATGATCATCACTTCTCTCATTATCATCCCAGGCTATTCCCTGAATTCCACCACCATGATTCCATACTATTACCAAGTATTTTCTGGCAGTATATCTATTGGCAGTCATATGAATGAAATTCTCAAGGTTTTTAGGATCACCCGAGTTTATCTCCATACCACTTGAGATAAGCTCTGAATTGATATCATCAGAATCGTCTTTAAGAATCCTATAAACTCTTGTATCAGTCCAATTATCATTACCTGTATAATCAGAAGAACTTCTTTCTCTAACAAGGTTACCATCTTTATACACCCAATGATATCCATCCCATCTGTCAATAAGAGCTATAATATTCAACTTGTCAGAAGAACCGACTTCTTCCATCTCGTTAATATCTTTAATAGCATATCTTTCAAGATTGTTTTCAGCAGCCATATAGACCATAACAGTCCAATCAGCAAGCTGAGCCGGTTCTGTCTGCTCAAGTTGAAACACATCATTAGCATTAACAGCAAGGGTCAGCACGATTAAAAAGACAAGTGCAAGACCTTTTCGCATATTAACCTCCTAATGTGTTTTTTATTGTTTACCTGATAAAGCATCAAGTACAGTTCTTGTATTAGCTGAACCTGTAAGACTTGGGTCAAACGATTCGTTAACTGTTTCTACTACTGAACCAAGCTGTCCTGAAACATCCTGAACATGACCGGCGATTGTACCTGTTACATCAAGTACGTTTTCTAGGTCAAGTCCCATCATTCCAGAATATTCAAGTATCTGTGGACCATACTCATCTATTCCACCAACTATCTGACCAGCAATACCTGATACCTGACCAATAAGGTCGCCAATACCACTACCACCTATAGCGCCAAGCATTGAGTTCATAGCATCACCAACACCAGTACCATCTAAAAGTCCACCGACAGAATCAAGTATACCGCTTAGACCGCCACCACAGCACGAACCATTAAATAAACCACCCGCTATATCACCCAGGCCACTTAAAAGACCACTGCCACCACAAAGGCCTCCAAGCATAGAACCAACATCACCTGAACAGAACCCTGATACAGCACTAGCAATCGGAGCTACCTGACCTGCAATAGCAAGAACAGGTCCCAATATCTGTCCAACTCCAGGAATAAGCGAGACGAACGGAGCTGCAACACTTATGACGGAACAGATCTTACCTACAACACCTGCGATCTTTCCGACTACACCCATAATACCACTGATCACACCACCAGCATAAGCAACCTGTACAAATACAAGGTTAAATATAATAAACAGAGCTAGTAGCGAAAGTAATCTGTGTTTTCTAACATTCATCATAATAAGCTCCTCCTTCCTTTTTTAAAATCATTCATCTGTGATGGTCGAACTTTCGTTTTTCATCCAACCTGGAAAATTCACAAGATGATTCTCGTACTTACTTTCAACACTCGTTGTTAGCCTAAGCGTTTCTGACTTCTTACTTGCTATATCTTTTCCGATCTTTATCTCAAGTTGTATATTATAAAAATATCTATGTTGCGGAAGAAGTCCATAATAGTGAAGTTTAAAAAACTCAACTCCTTCCCAAACTCTCGGTTTTGAACCCTCAAACTCTCTTTTTACAGTTAGTTTGTCTTCATCAAATGTATATTTGATACTCTTTGCTTTCGGTTCACCGTTTTCATATTCATCAAATCTATACCAACTCCATTCATTTTTCGCAGTATCAAAATGAAATATTGGTTCCAAAAGGTAGTCTGTACCATTTTCAAGTTTACATGACATAGCCAGGTCTCTCTTAAGATTCTCGATCAAAAGCTGTGCTTCAGAGTCTACTATGTATTTATACTGTCCCTGATGAAAACTTCTAAGCGTCCTCTGGAAAAAGAAGTTAACAATAGAAGCCAAAATAATGATTATGACAATCACAATCATCAATTCTACAAATGTGATACCTCTTTTCTTATTGCTGTACATTCGCATTATTGACCACCACCGTAAAAATCTTTTCCATTCTGTCGCCATCAGCAGTCATAAGTCTGCCTTCCGACCATGTAACAACGCATGTTATCATCGCAGTATTGTTGTCTAGAAGTTTGAAATAACACCATCTTTTAAAGTCAGATATGTTTTCGCGTCTAAAATGATCACTAGGATAAAATATTTGGACTTCTTTAAACTTGATATCATTGCCTTCCAGGTAAGAATAGTATCCTGTAAAATCTGAAAGCATCTTTTTATTTTCAGGGTCGTCGTCAACATCAGCGACCTTGCCAGCATTATATACATACATGATCGGTATAGGTGGCCCCTTTTCGGTATCTGTTAGCTCATATGAGTAATGAGTAAATATAAAGAAACCATTCTCGTTTCTATTCTTCCAATAGTTGCCGAGGAAATCCATGCTTTTCATCCATTCAAGACCTTCAACACCAAGGTTATATGCTTTTATCGTGTTCTGTGTTTTGACATAACTTCTAGTACCAGTCCCAAGCATACTCATCATTGGTATTATAGCTACACCAAGTATCGTTACCGCTATCATTATCTCGATGAGTGAAAAGCCTTTCCTCATGTTAGATCACCTCGATTAAAGAGATTTTAGCTTAGTCATAAGTTCAAGGTCTACCTTAAATATAGTTCTAAGTGTATGCTCTTTGTTCTGATCTGACTTGACATCAACTTTTATTTTAAGTTGATTGAAATTAGCTAGTAATTTTCCTTCTTCATATGCAAAATAGATCTTCCCGTTTCCCTTGATATCAACATTAAGATATCTATCTTTAACTTCATTTGTCTCAAATCTGGATTCTATAACAGCGCACTCATAGCCTTCATATCTTTCAAATCCTTTAAGTACAAACTTTATAGCAACATCAAGGTTTTTAGTTTCTTCAGTTATATCGGAAATATCAAATTTTGCAGTTGAACCCCAATAAGATCCAACAGTTATTTTTTTATCAGGAAAATTTACCTGAAGTTCATTTATTTTTTTTCCAGATTCTGCTAGGTTCTCGATTATCTTACCAGATCTGTTCATCAACACCTCGGTGGAGTTTCCTTCACCTTCATATCTACTTTCTTTACCGTTGATGATTATTCTACCAGTATCAATAACGTTAAGGACTTTATATAATCCTTTTTTATCAGATTTTTCTGCTTCTCTGTGAATGTTTAATATTAGTTCACTTGAAGCTGCCTGATCGATTCCAAACATTGAGAATTCTGATTTCGATTGTGTTGTCATCTGGAATGCCTGATAAGGATTGTTCTCAAAAGAATACTCCAATTTAATCGAGTCTGGCACTGCAAATACTGTAATAGCAATAAGAAGAATAAATAGTGCAATATTTCGTTTCATGTGTCCCTCCGGATAATATTCAGTTTTAATTTTACATCACCCCCTATTTTAATTATAGCAGATAATTTTAAATTTCGCTGGCTTTATTTTTCCAAACCTTCCAGAAAGAGAACGGTAGTCCTATATCTGCAAGGTAATATTCAGAGTCATCTTTATGTGATTCGAAGAATCTAGGGTCATATTTTAGATTTGTTCCTTTAAGATCTTCATTATTTCCTGGTTCATCACCAGGACCATCTGGATAATAATTAAAAAGGTCTGAAGACCATTGCCCGTATATATTTGCACCATAGGTGAATTCAAGCTTACAAGGTCCAACCATACCAAGATTTTTACCATATCCACTCTCTACCTGGCTTATACTATCGATAAAATCTCTGTTCATTGCTACTAAAGAAGCTTTGATCTCAAGTGGTCTATCGCTATCACCTTTAAATACTATCTTAGAGGCACCAAGACTGCCATCTTCATTTCTTCTACCAATAGTTGCAAGAATAAGCAAGTCATGTTCAGGATCTTTTGGCAGAATATCACCGTTTACAGAAATGTTTCCAGCAAAAAGAAGTGCACCCTTCCCTACATATTCAAATTCAGGAAGTTTTACTACGTTTAGAGAATTTATCATATATATCCCGTTAAGGTATAATATGAACTTACCATCCTCTAATTTCATGTTCTTTTCGCTGAACTCTTTGAAATTAGTAAATACAGCAGTTACTTTATCAAGATAAATGTTTTGAAAGTCTGGATCTATTTTAAATAAAGGCATGACCGGATTGGTCTTTCCATTATATGGGACAAATATAGCACGGGAGTTATATCCGTTATTATTGTTAGGATCATCAGATCTTAAGGTCTCTGCCATAGGATCGTTTGTAACTTCATGCCTTATCTCAGGTCCATAACAACACTGCCATTTCTCAGAGTTGTTCTTTTTCTCAGAGTCAGGATCATCTGAAGCATATTTTTTCAAAGACTCCATTATATTTAACAATCCACCGTTTATATTTTCGCCTTTCATTCCCTTCATATCTTTGATCTGTTTGCCATAAAGCAGGTCACCGTTGTATCCTGTAATATCAACACCATCATAATCATAAGGAGTGAGACCGACATATCTATATTTGCCAGTGAAATTACCGTCATCATCCTTATCCTTCATTACCATATAATAAGTCTCAAGGTATCTTGCCCAGACATTTCCTTCGATCTCGGTATCAGAACTCCAACTGTTATTTGCCCAAATTCCTCTAAGCTGAAGCGTAGGATGTGCCCTAAAACCATCGCTTGTATCAGTACCATTAAGACCTATATTTAAAGTAGTATCATCTATTAAAGAGCTATGTGCAAAAGAATCGTACATGTTTAGATCTTTGCCATTATTAAAAATACTATTGTAGGTAAAATAAGTACTATAAGTACGAGTGGTCATATATCTTTGTAAAGGCATAGGGTCTGTAGTCTTATCATCGAGTTTATAATTTGGTGGAAGATTGACCATAAAATAATTTTTATTGATAAAACCATCATCGTTGACCTTTGTGGTTTTTTCGGCAATACCATGACTATCAATCGCAACCGACCACGGTTTTGCAGAATATTCAAAACCAGTTACGGTCTTTTCTATTACAGGCTCGGCTCCTTCTGCCGAAACACCGGTTGCTATCATATATTTTATAAGATCTCCATCTCTTGTTGTACTATCTGTAGGAAATGACACGTGAGCATCTTTTATTCCGTCGGATTCATTGTAAGCTTTTTCATAAGCTTCTTTGATTTTTACCCATGTATCCTCCAATCCAGGACCAATAACACTTTTCATAATCTTATGATCATTTTCTTCACAAACAGTGACTTTTTCCCATTTGGTCTTGGTTTTCCATTTTGTTCCGGTCAAAGAAGCTGTCTTTTGTTTAAAAGTCATCTGCAGCCATTGATCGCTATAATCATCAGATGGATTATCAGGGTCTTTTTTATTAAACTTTATTGTATATATAGGTTTCTTAACCTGTTCAGTGTAGAAATCTCCATAACTTTTTCTTGGAAGATCGACAAGGATCTTATTTTTTTCATTCCTATCCCTCTTTGCTGTACCCAAATATACTTTAGCTTTCTTATCCTTGTCTCCATTTTTAAGTCTGATAAAATAATAGTTATCTGCTATTTTATTGTTTCCTGTATCGGATTCCTCATCTGTATACCTGTTATAGATATAGTTTCCGCCTCTTACACCTCGGGTAAGGTCACTATCAGTATACTTTGTCCTAAATCCAAGCCCGTATTCTTCATAAGCATATTTTATATACATATTATACTTATGAAGATCGTTATATTGACCATTATAAGAAAGTGTTAACGGATTAATTACCTTAACATCCTTTGCAGCATGGGCATGATAATAATCCTTTCCTATCTTGACCTGAGCTTTTATCTCAAGCTGCCCCCATTTTTCCTTTCCACCCTCAAGAGTGATATCCTCTTTCACTCCGCCATTTCTAAAAGCATATACTCTGCTATTTGCAATGAATCTTGCGACCACTTTGATCTCATAACCAGCTTCATCTGCGATCTTTTTTATTGGAGTCCCTGATAGATCCACCTCAGCAAAAGCTGATTCGCCTCCAATACTCGTATCTCTAAACGTGTTAAACCACTTAGGGGTATCATCATAATCATTCGCCTGCTTACGGATCTGGTTTTCAGCTTGACTCACGAGACCTTCTAATAGAAAGTTTGCATCAATACCTTTAAAAAGCACCTGACTTTGTCTGATACCAGTTCGAGACATAAGAAGATGCGAAAGACCAAATGCAGCTAGCATAGTCAGGACTATTAATATAAGAACAAGAGCGTTCCCTCTTTTTGACAAGATATTCCTTTTCATATTGTTTCCTCCTCTAATAGTCCTAAACAAACAGGCACTCTATATTTTAATTATAAGGTATATTCATCTTTCGTTTAAGCTGTTTTTTGAGATCAACCTTATTGCAGCGATTACAGCCAGAAAGTAGGATTCTTTTTTAAATCCGAATATGACACCATCGACAACAGGAGATATAAGCGAGGTGTGTCTGAAACTCTCCCTTGATGAAATATTTGATATATGTACCTCTATAACAGGAGTTTTAAGTGTTTCTAAAGCATCTCTTATAGCAACACTTGTATGTGTATAACCACCGGCATTTATTATAATAGCCTGCGTTCCATCCTCTTTATATAACTCCTGTATTATCTCTCCTTCAAGTTGAGATTGAAAAAAACTCAACTGACAATCATCAGAAAACTCCTCTATCAATTCTTCTTCAAGTTGCTCAAGAGTAAAAGATCCATATTTTTCCACATCTCTTTTTCCAAGTCTATCCAGGTTAGGTCCGTTTATGATCTTTATCTTTTTCACAATACACTCCATAGTCTTTTTATATTATAAATATCAACAGTCTTTGTCTCAAATACTATATTATCATCTTTTCTAACAGGAAGTATAAACGATATATCATCATCTATATTCTTTTTATCCTTTTTTAGTAGCTTTATTATATCATCAATGTCATACTTCTTGAGGTCAAAAAATAGCTCTTTGATCCCATAACTCTCTCTAACAGTATATAGATCAAGAACATCCTGTCTTTCAATAAGCTCGAGCGAGCGAGAAAATTTATAAGCCCATACCAGACCGTCAGCTACTGCTTGTCCATGACTCACACTGTTTTTTGATAAAGCTTCTATTACATGTGCGAATGTATGTCCGAGGTTAAGTAAAGCCCTTCTACCTGAGATATCCCTCTCATCCTTTTCCACAATATCGGCTTTATACTCTATTGATAATGATATAACATCGGATATATCCTCTCCAGATACAAAGCGTGTCTTCTTTCGAGTAAGAAGTATATATTTTATAAGCTCGCCATAACCGGAAAGCATCTCATCCTGCGGCAGTGTCTTTAAAAATATTGTATCTGCAACGATCACATCAGGCTGATAGAAGTTCCCTATGATGTTCTTGACATCTTTATAATTAACACCATTTTTCCCACCTACCGATGCATCCACAAGCGAAAGAAGTGTTGTAGGAATAAAACAAAGTCTGCATCCTCTTTTGAAAGTAGAAGCTACAAATCCTCCCATATCAAGAACTGTCCCTCCACCTATACATATAACAAGATCGTTTCTATTAAAGTCCTTTTCAAGCATGATATCGTAGATTTTTTGTACATTCTCCATGCTCTTTATTCTCTCGCCAGCCGGAAGTGTTATCACTTCATCAGCTTTATCATAGAACAATCTTTTATAATGGGTATCAATATTCTCATCTGTTATTATTATTCTTTTTCCTCTGCCATTTTGAGCATATCCAAGCAGCAATTCCAGTTTAGAGATGATGTTGCTTTTACATATAACAGTTGTCTTTTTCCAATTCACATCATAGACTAAAGAATGTTTGAAAAGCATATTTATCAAAACTGATATTTGTTGAGGATCAAAAAGATCTGTGTTTATCTCAAAATGAGCAATATCATAGAGTTCTTTTCTTTCTTTCCATAAAGAACTTACACATTCATACTTATCTATATTATCAAGTAGTGGTCTGTTCTCTGTGCCTTCCACCCTTCTTAATATCTCTTCAAAAGAAGCTTTGAGATGAAATATTGTACCCATATCGGATAATAAAGTCCTGTTCTCTGGTCTCAAGACGATTCCTCCACCTGTTGAGATAACACAGTTATTGACATTTTTTAACTCAACAAGCACCTGATTTTCTAAATCTCTGAAATAAGCTCCACCATGTTTATCAAATATATCCGATATACTCATACCTGTCTTTTTTTCAATAAGCTCATCGGTATCAATAAGATCAAGATCATAAGATGAGGAAAGGAATTTTCCAACTACTGTCTTTCCAGTTCCCATAAAACCGATCAGTACAATATTCTTGTTTTTATTTGAAATAAACATATTTTTATCCTCTACTGGATTTTATCATCTTCCTTTTAATATTCCAAAGATCCTTGATCTTATTGAAGTCTTTGGATTTTCCAGGAACTCCTTTGTCTTTTTGAGAGTATCATCATCCCAGAAAGTTCGTTTTTCCTCTATTTTTTCAAAAAAACATCTTGCTTTATTAAAAAGTTCTTTTTTCATATACCAGTAAAAGACAAGGTGATTTAATCTATCTTTTTTGAATTTATCGTTCATCGAAAGCGCTATCAAAAAATGAATATGCCTGAAAGTGTAATCCTTAAAATCTATCTCGGTCAGGTCCTTTAAAAGATCGTCCATTATAACTTCTTAGTATTTAATAATAAACTTATAAAGAGAATGATATCTTTTTGCCCTTAAAAAACCAATAGCCGTAGGAGTAATGAACCTTGATCTATCGATGTTGTCCTTAAGATATGTTTCAACAAGTTCAAAATACTCAGCAAGTGAAAGTCTTTTTTTATCAAGCGAGTCCAACAAAAAAAACTTTAGAGTATCAAGAAAGATGTCATGGTCTATATGAGCAGATAATCTCTGAATATTCCTCTTATCCTTCTTAAAAAGATTTAAAAGACAACTCTCAATAACTGTCTTATAGGCAACACTTTTTTGCATAAATTCAAGTGTTGGCTTTAACCGATCAACATTCTCAAGAAAAAGTCCTATATCCTCTTCCATCACTTTTATTAATAGTTTCGGGAATGGAAATCTTTTCGTCCCTAAATTTATAAGTTTCTCAAATGATGTTTTAAGATTCTTTTTTGACTTTGTAAACAAAGCATATTCAGAGATAAGAAAGACATCTTCTGTACTAGAGACAATATCGCAGAGTCTTTCGCTATCATAATTATTTTCTAAAAACTCCCGGACAAGCTGATTACTTTTTAGCTCATCTATAATATCAATAGCTCTTTCATATTCCTTAAGGGAGACAAATTCCAGATATTTCTGATGCTTTAATATATTTATATTATTTACTATAAAAGCAGTTCTTCTTCCGTGCGGGTATGTGTATTTCCTGTCCCTCATAGGTTGATGACTGAATTTCTTTTCACAGTAAACGCATCTTTCCGGTAGTTTCGAAAGATCATATTGTCTTATAGCCTTCATATATTCATCGAGATCTTTTATTCCGATATGAGCTTCACAACCGGCTTTTAAATTTCCTTGTACATCGAAGATATATCTAGTCCAACCAACACAAAAGTCCATCTCTTTAATCCTAGTTAAAGATCCTAAATCTTCATCTCTTGAAACAAATTGGTCTAAAGATGTCTCATTATATATATCATAGGAAAAACCAGTTTTTAAACGATGCTTGTACATCTTCAATAATCTTTTTCCTTTAAGGTCTCTTTGGTTTAAAGTCAATAGAACGTTATTACCTATGCTTAAACTACTATCTTTATAAGACAAAAGATATTCTTCCACTTCTTTTTGTGTCATCGCTTCGTAGTTTTGACATGCTCTACATAAGGAGATATTCTCAAACTCTCCTAATATATGTGATATCTTAAAATATCTCTCCTGATCATTCTCTTTTTCATCTTTTTCTTTATATACATGTCTCATAAAAGTATCTCTACAGCATATTGAGACTTTGTTTCCTTTGATAGCAGGATATTTAAAAAGATATTTACAAGCTTTTCGTTTGTTATAGTCAGCTGCAAACTCAATATTCTCATTACTTATCTTTATATCAAAATCACGGCTAAGCTCCTCGATCTTATCAAGAAAGAGTCTGTTCCCATCTATTCCTTTCATAAGAACTCTTCTAAGTGCAATAAGAAACTGTTTTTCTGAACAAAAATTATCCTCGATTATCTCATGGTCAATTTTCAGTTCTTTATAAAAATCATCCCAGTATTTTACGAATTTATATATATCGTTGGAATTTTGAGGAAATACCAGGCATTGAACAGACACTGTAAGTAAATATCTTAGTTCTTTTTGAGAAGATACTTTTTTTATGAAACTCTTTATGTTTTTTACAGTGTTATCAAATAGATCTTTTCCAGTTATATTTTTGTAAGAATCACTACCTGAAGCGTTTAAAGAAAATACAATATTAAACGGAGTCCTGTAATTCAATACTTCATTTATTAAGATGTCTGCTTTTTCTTCATCAAGAAGCGTACCGTTTGTATTTAATGTTATTATTCCGAGATTTTGATGCTTGCTTTGTGTTGAAAACACATGCTGAGCTATTACCCGCCAATCGGGATTAAGAAAAAACTCTCCATTATTTACAAGACTAACACCACAGGCGTTTGTCTCTTCGTTTATTATTTTTTTTATATCATCAAGATTCATAAAGCTGGAGATAGATTTAAAATCTTTTTCTTCCTCTCCTGCTTTATAACAAAAGAAACAACGAAGATTACATATCCGCGTTGTATCAAGCTGATAAAATTTTTTTGTTTTTTCTTTTTCCATCAACTTAGATGATACTATATCAGCAGCGAATTTGTCGAGATATATAAAAAAAGCCATGCTTTATTCACATGGCTTTTCTATTCACTTCTCACATTTCACTATTCACTGCTTTATCAAAAATTATCAATCTGATCTACAAATTCAGGGTGATCTACAAAAGGATTTCTATTATACTGTTCACTTTCAACACCATTATTTCTTGCTATTTCTTTTTCATCTACAGGATCGAGTTTGTTCCATTCTCTTAGTGTTCTTTCCTGATCAGAATCTATTGACATATTGTATCTGACTGAGAAATAAAACATAGATCTTGCAACATTACCTTTATGTTCATCTCTTGGTTCAAATACTGTTCCACCAAATTCACCACTCCCTCTTTTACTTCCAGCTTCACTCCATGTTTCACTTTCAACATTACCAAACGGATAGTTACTTCTTATAGAGTTCGCTCTTGAATCGCAAGGATAAAGATGGTTGATATCATCTTTCTTCGCTGTTGTATCACCACTTCCAAACATAGACTGAGGCCATGTATGTTCACAGTTCATTACAGTTCCATCTGGAATACCTGATGTCCTGACCATCTTACCTGTATATACATCCTCTACATAACCATTATAGTTATCTAACTTACCAAAAAAAGCTTCTCTTGCATCTGTATAGGATAGCACTTTCTGATTGTCAACTAATGTGTGAAGCTCATCTTTAAGGTCTTCATCTTTTAGATCAGCAATACTTGCATAAAACTCTTCATAATCAAATTCATTATAGGTTTTGTTATAGACTAATTTAAGAACATCTTCATAATCGTCTACATTGACAAGCGTCATATAAAGATGATTGTTGTCAACTACTACATAAGTCTTTTCTTCTCCGGAAAAATTTACAGTTGCATATGTTTCCTGTCCAACTGTTGAGAAGACCACTCCCTGGATCTCACTTCTATCTTCAGCATCTACTGAATAAGAAATATCAAATGATCCTCTGGAAAGGTTTCTTGTTAGGAATAATGTGTCTTCTGTTGTGTAGGAATCGTTTTCAACATCTACTTTAAGAATGTCAAAAGCTCCATTAAGATTTGTTAGATCCATTGAAATTACTGAAAATACTAATAAAACTACGATTGATAATACCGTTAACTTCTTCATACTCACTCCCTAGGCAATTTGTTTTTGTCCCGGGTTATACTCTTATACTTTTATTCGGCTCTTAAAGGTTACTTGATTTTAAAAGATTAGTCAAGCTTTTTTTATTTTTTTTAAAACAAAAAAGGCCATCCGTTTCGGATGACCTTTTCGTTTTTTATAAGGGTTGGTTCTTAGAAATCACTTATCATATCAGCAAATTCAGGATGATCTATAAATGTGTTTCTGTTGTACTGTTCCATTTCGATACCACTGTTTCTTGCAAGTTCCTTTTCATCTACAGGATCAAGTTTATTCCATTCTCTAAGTGTTCTTTCCTGATTGCTATCAATATGCATATTGTATCTTACTGCAAAATAGAACATAGATCTTGCAACGTTACCTTTATGTTCATCTCTTGGTTCAAATACTGTTCCACCAAATTCGCCAGTACCTTTACTGCTTCCGCCTTCACTCCATTTAGCATTTTTAACATTACCAAACGGATAGTTTCCTCTGATTGAATTAGCTCTTGAGTTTGAAGGATAAAGATGATTGATATCAGTCTTTTTAGCTCCTGTATTGCCGCCGCCAAACTTAGACTGAGGCCATGTATGTTCACAGTTCATCACATTACTATTTGGGATTCCGTGAGTGTTTACTGTTCTTCCTGTGTATACACATTCTACAACTCCATCAAAATTATCTATTGTTCCAAAGAAAGCTTTTCTGGCATTTTTGTAAGATAAGACTTTCTGATTATCAACAACTGTGTGAAGTTCATCTTTAAGCTCATCATCTTTAAGATTTGCAACACTTGCATAAAACTCTTCATAATCAAATTCATTATAAGCTTTGTTATAGACGAGTTTAAGAACATCTTCAACATCATCTACATTTACAAGTGTAATATAAAGATGATTGTTGTCAACAACAACATAAGTCTTTTCTTCTCCAGCATAACTTACAGTTGCATATGTTTCCTGTCCAACTGTTGAGAAGACCACTCCCTGAATCTCACTTCTATCTTCAGCATCTACTGAATAAGAAATATCAAATGATCCTCTGGAAAGGTTTCTTGTTAAAAAAAGTGTGTCTTCGGTTGTGTAGGAATCATTTTCAACATCTACTTTAAGAATGTCAAAAGCTCCGTTGAGATTTGTTAGATCCATTGAGATTACTGAAATTACAAATAAAACTACGATTGATAATACTGCTAACTTCTTCATACTTACTCCCTAGGCAATTTGTTTTTGTCCGGGATTATACTCTTATACTTTTATTCGGCTCTTAAAGGTTACTAGGTTCTAATAATTTTGTCAAATAAAAAAAACAGGGGTTAGGATTAGGGTTAGGGTTAGGGTTAGGGTTAGGGTTAGGGGTTGGTTTGATTTTCCCAAAATCCAAAATCCAGTTTCATCCCAAATACCAGTTTTTTGTTATTTAAAAATCACGAATTCTAGATTCAAGTCCTGGAACATCGATAAATGGATTTCTGTTACCCTGAAATTCAAATATCATCTTATTTCTCTTTCTTTCCTTGTCATCAACAGGATCAAGCTTAGACCATTTTCTTAGTGTATTTTCCTGTCTATCGTCTAGTAAAGTGGAATATCTAATGGAAAAATAAAACATAGCTCTTGCTATATCACCCTTAACCTCATCTCTCGGCTCAAAGACAAGCTTTCTATAGACATCGTAACCTAACATTGAACCTTTTCTTTGATAAATAGAAGATATAACAACGCCAAAAGGATAATTCCCTCTTCTTGAGTTTACCTTTGAATCTGTAGGCATAAGATGATGAAGATCACATTTTTTTAGATCAACCAGATTTCTTCCAAACCTTGATTGTGGCCATATATGTTCTGTGTTCATGACATTAGCATTTGGAAGAGAATCTTTTACAGCAAGTACTTTACCAGTATATTGGACTTCGACTTTTCCGTTCTCATTAAAGAGAGTAAGAAACATATATGCTCTTGCTTTTTTATATCCCAGATTCTTATGCCCTTTAGCGATAAGGTCTCTCAATCTATTTTTCAGATCTTTACTATCGGAAAGAAGTTCCTGATATTGTTTTAAAACTGCATCCGATTTATCCGCTGGTATATCTACATCCAAAGAAATAACACTTAATGAAAACATCACTAACAGAGTTATTAATAAGATTTTTTTCATATTTTATCTCCTTATAAAAAAAAACAGGGATTAGGATTTAGGGGTTAGGGATTAGGGTTGGTTTTGATCTTCCCAAAATCCAAAATCCAGTTTCATCCCAAATTCCTGCTTTTATAAAATGCTATTACAAGCATAACAGGAACAACCGGTGCTGTAAATCTCGAAGTTGCTGCCGGACCTGCAGTTAAAACTATATGATAAAGATAAAAAACAGTCCCCAGTATTATAATACTATCCTTTCTATATTTGATAATATTCTTAATAAAAAACATCAAAAGTACAATATTCCATAAAAAACCAGGTAATACTGCTATCAATAAAACTCTTTCTTCTTTTAAAAGATATTTAAAGAACTGCAAAAGACTCAAATTATTAAATTTATACACAAGACCCGAGCCACCTTTTCTCATACCCAAAAGTTGAGGGAAAAGCTCACTTCCTGGAGAAAATATATTTACCATCAACCCTTTTCCTAACACAAAAAGAGTGGAACCAGGATTACTTATCAATATTTTAAAAGCCTCTTTTTTTTCATACTTTATTTTTTCTTTAGAAGAAAACCCAAGCATATTCTTTTCAAATTCCAACTTGACTATGTTATACGGTCTATTCTCAGCTCTGGCTAAAACAGCTGCAGCTGTATAATAATAAAGGTTTTTTCCGCCTACTGAGCTAAAGATAAATTGATCTGAAACAACTTTGTTTCTACCCATCCAAAAGGATAAAATAATAATATGAATAAGAAATAACATCCCTGCTTTTTTTAGATCGACCTTATTTATCAAAAATAAGATAACAACCAGTATCGGAACCAGAAATATTGCAACCGGTCTTATATAAGTCGCTAAAGATAACAGGATAACACCAATAAATAACCTTTTATTTGTTTTTTTCTTAGTCGCTTCTATGATCAAAAACAAACCAATATTTATAAAGAACAAATATAGAGTCTCAGATAACACCGAGAACTCACTTACTATTATTCTTGGTTCTAAAAGCAATATTATAGAAGTTAAACATCCTATTGCAAGCAATTTTCTTTTTTTATATATATAAAATGATAAGATCAAAATAAGAATTATTTGCATAAATAGCAGGATAAGCTCGTAATTATCTGAAAAGAGCATAGAAAAAGCAATAAAAAGAGGATATCCGGGTGTTCTAAATATCTCAGGTTTATCGTGTTGATAAAATCTATGATGACTCAAAATCTGATCTGCTGGACGCGTATAGGTAAGCGAATCAGGAAAGAAAAAACGTTCCTTATCTTGAGAATATACAAAAAAGAGAAATGCAACTTTTAATATAACTATTAGAACAAATCCAATTAATAAAAACTTTTTCATATTATATCTTTTTAAAAACCGCGATATTATTCATAAAACATTCAAAATAATCATGATAGGTCATAAAAAAACCGGTTTTTTTAGATAATCTTTTGAGACTTTGTCTATTATAATATTTTTTGTGATCCATTATCTCTGCTCTACTTACTAAATTTAATCTATAGGATAAAAATTCAAGAACATGTTTGGCAAGATTGGAAGGAACTGTCATTATAAGATCTCCATCTGTTTTAAGGAGTCTATGCACCTCTTTTAAAAGCTTTTGGGGGTCTTGAATATGTTCAAGTACTGCAAGCATAAAAACCTTGTTAAAACTATTATCTTTAAGATGGAGACCTTTATCAAGAGAGGTTCTAATTATATTAAGATTTTCTGATCGATACTCATTAGCTTTATAATCCAGTCCGACACCAGATCTAATACTACCTGATATTGATCTTAAGAACTGTGCATCCTTACCACAACCGATATCGAGTACAACATCATCTGCCTCAATAAATCTTTCAATATGCCTTATTCGAAGTCTTCTTAGATAGGGTTCTAAAAATTCCTCTTTTATCATAGATTCTCCGAATTCATATCAAAATAAAGCTTTTGCATATATACTTCAAGTTCTTTTCTTATCTGTCTCATCCTTGTGTTGACTTTCTCAACAGGGATCTCAAGAACGTTAGCGATCTCGGCAGGAGTAAGCTCTTCGTAATAAAAAAGAAAAGCTATCTGTTTATCAGTATTTTCTAAACCGTTAAAAAAAAGCTTAATATTAAGCAATGTATGATCAGCCATAGACAGATTATATCAGAATTTTAATTTAAAAAAAATACTCAGTATATTTAACTTTTTTTAAAATCGCGAATTGTGAATTGTTAGAAGTGAGTTGTGGATTTACGATAAGAGAGTTCCACTTTTTCCTGTTATTGTGCTTGACTATGTTTATATATAACTGTAATAATTAAATAATCGAGTCTTTAAATCGGAGAAATAATGAACCTCACTCATATGGAGATCCAAATACTTGCAACCGGATTGATGATACTCGGAGCATATACCGGCGGTGTTGTCGCAATAAAGTTCAACATAGGTGAAGTAGTAGGACAGATCCTTGGTGGAATGCTTATAGGTCCATATTGTCTTGGTCTTTTATTTAAAAAGATCTTTATTTTTTATGGACATGACCTTAACACTTTAAATAAACTAATGAGTGACTATAAAGCTTCTTTTGATGAATTTCATTTTTTCATCTTCCTTTTTCTTGGTGTTGTGATATTCTAATTAGGAGAAGAACTACATTTTGATAGAGTACGAAGTGTTGGTAAGAAAGCAGCTTATATATGTATAATTCAGGCTATTATGACCTGGGGGATCATTTCAATCGGTTTTGCTATTCTCCCATCCTTCTCAAAATCTATTTCTATGCTTATAGGAGCAATAGGTATCGCTACTGCTCCCGGGCTCATCTTTATACTAATGAACAAACTCAAAATAGAAGGTAAATTAAAAAATACATTAGCAAATGTAGTTGTACTTGACAATGTAATAGAAGTCGCATTCTTCTCTGTATTCTTATCACTTTCCATCGCCTTCAGACACGGAGAGACACTTGATATATCAGAACTGGTAGTTTCTCTTATCTATCAGATAGGAGGAGCATTACTTTTAGGTGTTATATTATTTTTTATAATGAAGTTCATGGTCGCCAAAGTTTTACCTCAGGATGATATGGAAGATCGTTCCGCACATGGGTTTTTAGCTTCTATTCTTTCAGAACATCCAACTCCATCTATTGAGATGCTTTTAATAATAGTTGGAGTTGTATCGGTTGGAACAGCCGTTGCATTGTATTTTGAATTTCCATTTCTTATAGCTTTAGTACTTGCTGGTCTTTTAGTATCCAATCTTCATTCTCATGTTATTTTTGATTCACTAAAGATCGGTGAGATAATGCCACTTTTTAACCTGGTCTTCTTCGCGTTAATAGGAGCTTCTGTCAAATTAAATACTTTCACAAAAGAATCCATATTCCTTGTAATATTTTATATACTCTTAAGATCTTTAGGTAAGATAGGCGGTTCTACAATAGGATGTTACATTACAGATCAGGACCCTAAAATAAAAGCATGTCTTCCTAATCTTATGCTTCCACAAGCCGGGGTAGCAGCAGTCGAGACTTTTCTTGCAGCCAATTTGATTGGTGGCGAAAAAGGGACTATTATATATAACACTATTATACCTGCTATAATCTTTTTTGAGATAGCAGGTGCTTTTTTATCAGAGAAGACATTGATTCGCTGGAAGACATGGACAGCTGGTGAAAAAGAGGCTTTAAAAGATAAGACAACATCTAATGATCTAAAGACTAGCGAGTTTTTAGACGATCGAGTCCTAAAGATAAGCGGAAATACTATGGAAGAAGTAATTCATAATATTGCTTTAAAAATAGCCGAAGATAACGGTATAGATGATATAACATCTATAATACATCCACTAATGGAAAGAGAAAAACTAGCATCTACTGCTGTAGGTGGAAAAGTAGCATTCCAACATCTTAGAACGACTCTGGTAGATGATGTCAAAGCGATATGCGGTATACTGCAAACTCCAGTCGATTGGAAAGCGCCTGATAGAAAAGAGGTTGAAGTGATATTTCTAATAATGACTCCGGTCAAATATCCAGAGCAACATCTAAAAGCATTGAGATCAATAGCTCACCTTTTATCTAAAGGTGATTTCAGGGAAAAAGCTCAAAAAGCTCTTGATGATAACATTAAATTATCAGAACTTCTTTAGAAACAGGGATTAAGGATTAGTGAAAACCTAAATCCCAGAAGTTTTATATTGCGGGTCCTGACCCCTACGACGCAACTCAAAACATCCCCAGTGAAACAGAACCAGAGTTTTGATTTTCTTTCTCCGGTGCCACCCACGATCATATTTTTTATTTATTAAAAATTTTTCCTTTCACTTCTCACTTTCTTTCATTAATGACGATTTACTCTTATCGACAAATCGAGTTCTATCGAATCGTCGTGCCTTTTCGGAATTTATATGATAAAATATCTACATGAACAAGATCGTCGTAAAGAACATATCTAAGAGTTTTAAATTAAAAAATAAACGCTTTTACGATATCGGGAAAGAAACAATAAAAAAAGAGATACTAAAAGACATCTCCTTTGAAGTAAATCATGGCGAGATCATTGGCATAATAGGACCAAACGGTTCAGGAAAAACCACTCTTCTTAAAATAATAAGCAACCTTCTTTTACCTGACTCAGGTAATATTGATATAAAAGGTAAGATATCTCCTATGCTTGATATAGGAATCGGTTTTCACCCGGAACTGACAGGTAGAGAAAACATATCATTATTTTGTGCACTAAACGGACAGAATGAGCCTGATGTTAAGAGATTTGAACAGATGATCGAGTTTAGCGGACTTTCAGAAGAGACTATTTCTCAGAAGTTTAAATACTATTCATCCGGTATGAAAGTAAGGCTCGGCTTCTCAACCATAGCCTTTTTAAAACCTGAGATCGTTCTTCTCGATGAGATAAACGCTGTTGGAGATATATCATTTCAGGAAAAGACCAGAGATAAGATTCGCCAACTTGCCAAAAACTCTGGTATTATGCTTGTTGTTTCACATGATGTGAATTTTGTAAAAGACCTCTGCACTAGAGCAATCGCAATTACCGACGGTTATGTTCTTGCAGATGACAAGCCTGAAATCGTTAGTTATAAATACTTAAACTATATGCGGGAACATAAAGATGAAAAGATTTAACCTCTTAAAAAGACTATTTCACTTGGTATTTAAATTAAAATATTCTGGTTCTTATCTGGGTATTCTATGGTCATTTTTTAATCCTATAATAATGGCTGTTATTTTTACGATTGTCTTTAAGTACATACTAAAGATTCAGGTGGAAAACTTTCCGCTATTTCTATTTTCGGGAATAGTTGCATGGAACTTTCTATCAGCAAACCTTATCAATTCATGTTTCACTTTTATAAAGAATCACGAAATAATACAGAAGATCAAGTTCGATTATGAGATGCTTCTTATGGCAGAGATAATAGTCAACACAATAATATTTGCAATAAATCTTCTCATACTAACACTGTTCTCTTTTGTCTCAGGAGTCAAGATATCACTCATTATCTTTTTGATACATTTTCCTCTTATGCTAATTATGCTTTTACTCTTATCCTATTCTTTCGGACTTATTCTTGCATCAATAACGGTCTTTATAAGGGACATTCCACATTTCACCGAGATCTTTCTTACAATATGGCTATATGTTTCACCGGTCTTTTATGTACCATCGATGATACCAGATAAGATTATGACTTTTCTTATATATAACCCTGTGTTCTATCCACTTATTGCAATAAGGAAGATATTCTATCAGAAAGATTTCGCTGGAGATAACTGGAATATATTCTGGATAAACCTTGGGGTGATAATAGGTATTTTTGTATTATCAATAATAGTCTACAAAAAGACCGAAAAACATTTCCCTGAGTACGTTTAAAGATCATTCTACCCAGTATTTATAGGCGTTTTCCAAAATCTTTTCAAGATCTTTATCCATCGATTCATAAGTTTCACCGGAATATTTTATTAACTCATCCGCTTTTGGTCCGACATATTTACTTATTGAGTCTACTTGATTACCTACGACTTTCAAGACATAAACACCACCATCATTTAATGTTTGCATTACATAAACGACTCCAGCCCGTGTTTTGATGAGAATTTCCTGCCCACCTTTTCGAATTCTGAATATAAATTATCAGAGATCTTTTCAGTTAGATAATTAAGACTTCTATCAGTTTGAGCTAGTTTATCAGAATAATTATATTCTTCAACAGGATATGTTTTAAGATTCTCAACGTATCCTTTTTTACTTAAGAAAGATTTTGTTTTTAAAACATTGAAACTTAGACCTAACTCTGCAGCTCCCAAAGCTTTTACTTTACCCTTAAGAAGATTCATATCTATTTTTTCCAGGATAAACTTTGTGTTTTCCGAATAAGCTATCCTTTCTTCAGATATATCGTTTAGGTTTTTAAGCGTCTCATCCATTATAAGTTGAATTTTCTCTTTATTATTAAGCATATTCACAAGCCCATTATTATATAAAGTAATAAGACTAATAAAAGGTTTAAAATATTTTTCAGATTGTTTTTTATCAAAGGTAAAGTTATATGTAATACATACACCTTTTATTTTATTTAATTCACTATAATCAACACTTTCAGCATTTTTTTTCATTAAAAGACCGTAAAAAGGAGTAAGCATCTCATCATATAAATGATCTTTAACTTCTTTTTCAATAGAAAAACTTATAACTGTTTCTTCAAGATCATTTTTCTGGTCAAAAGTTCCAGAAATAGAACAAGAGATGATTCCATTTATATTTTGTTTCCACCAATTCGGTAAAATATCTTTCATTATTCCAGAAAATAAAAATTCATACTTACCTAATACAAGGTTTGCCTCTCCGTTAAGTTGAAAGACAAGACTTGTTTTATCATCTCTATTTGATGTTGAACAATTGGTTTCAATTCCCAGTTCAAAAGAACTCGAGATTTTTGATTTAATATCAATAACATCAGTTGATACACCAAAATCAACATCCTTTACTTTTCCTTTTTCGTTAAGAGTTACCAATCCTGCTCCAACTCCTGCTTTTATTCCTGCCTCGACTCCAGCACCAATGCCATAACCAATATGCGAAAGGTGATTACTGATAAACGATCTTTTCATATCCTCTGTGATTATATTTAAAGATGCGTTTCCCATAATATTCGCTGAATTAATACAACTAGCAAACAACAATGCTTGTTCATTAAGATAATTTGAATAAGGTGAGACATATTTATAAACTGCGTTTTTACAAAGTTCTCCCTCGACTCCTAATCCACCAGAAACTCCTCCTCTTACCCCTGCCCTTCTTCCAAGGATCTCAGTCTCTATAGGAGCCCATTCCGGACCAACATCCAGCCCGGCAGATACTCCAACTTTTTTATTAAAAGAATATTCAACAAAATCTTCTGAAAGATCTGTTATGTCATTTACGTAAAAATTCACGTTAGCTCCTAATCCTACTTGAGCGCCTAAGGTTCCGTTAAGAGCAAATGGGACTTCGCCACCAATTCCAGCATTAGCGTTTGATCCACCTCCAAAACCTATATTGATCTTTCTTGGGATTATTTTTAATTTAAAATCGCGTTTAACCTCTTTTTTTCCTTTAAAAACTACGGTGATTATCTTTTCACTTTCGTTAAAACTACTCGTATCAAAATTAATAGTTATCATACCATTGGAATCAGAACTATATATTTCATTATCAATTTTAACCTGTGATGGATTTATTAATTTACCTTGAGGATCAACTACTTTTAAATATAAATTGAAATTACCACTCTCTTCAATATCAAACTCACTAAGATTTTCAAACCAATTCAAGATATTATACTCATCTTTTTTTATTTCGTTAAAAATGAAGAGATTTTTATCTTGTTCATATTCTAAATAATTCAAATCGATAAATTTACGTTTATTAGAATCATAAAATCTTGCTTGTTTGTCCGAAACATTAACACATTTAAAATCACCTAGCATAGCACCTTGAGAAAGTCTTTTTAAAAAAACACTTCCATTCGACCTATTATAATAGATTACCTTAACATTATCACCTTCAAACTGACACAATGTTATAAGATCACTATCTTTGACATCTAATTTATTTAACATGTCGATGAAATGTCTGGTATTCAAATAGTCTTTAATTTCATTTTTCAATTTTTTTAAATTTTCATAACTTTTTCCAAGAAACACACTAAGTTGATCATCAACAAGTTGGCTAATTAATGGGTATAACAAAAACGCCTGTATAGAATCAGGATTCAAATCAAGACTCAAAATACGCATTCCAACTCTATATGTATCTTTATAATATTCTTTTTTATTTATTGTTAAGTCGACTATTTTTTTCATATATTTTTCAATATTATCTGCAGATTTTTGTAACTCCTTAGAGTTATTGTTTTTTTTATTTCCTAAAACTGTATTTTCCATATCACTCATCATGCTCTCTTGTATATCTATATTTATCATCTCATAAATGAAGTTTATTTGAAGATAGTGTTCTATTAAATTTATTTTTAAAATCTTTTCATTCGTAAGAACGAGATTACCAGGGACATTGTGATTGACATAATTTAATTCAATTCCTGAAACACAGAGTTGGACAGAAAAAAGAATCAATATAATCATAATTTTATTTATTTTTGAAGATTTATTTCTCATTTACTCCTCCTTTTTCACAAAGACAGGCATTTTTCTTTCATAAATACCGCTTGGTGTACTTATTTTTAATGTTGCTAAAAAATAAGCTCTTCCATTTCTTTTTTTTAACCTTACAGAAACTTTATCCATATCAAGCATATACAATATCTCATTAAAATAATCACGATTCTTATCATGTTTTTTTAAACTTACATATTTAGTTGGATAGGCTTTATCGTCAATATATATAACAGGTCTGTTAAAAATTATTGTACTTTTATAATAATATTCATCGTTATAATAAGAATCATCTCGTAAAGAAAAAAACAATGGAGAAATGAAACTGTTTTCTTTGATATTTAGTATTTTAGAATAATCTAAAAGTTTATATTCCGGTGATTTCGTGACTACAATACGAAAGTTTTTTTCAATAACCATAGGGTTCCATTTTTTTTCATTTTTATCATTAAAAGCATAAGAAAAAAAGATTTTTAATTTAATATTATAATAAGGTTTTACGGGACCATTAGGGATATCGAACCTATGATATGCAGGATTTCCTTCTTCAAAAGAAGTTTTTGCCTAATCAATATACCAGTGATAAAAAAATTTATTATTTATATTTTTTAAATCTACTTGTTCAGGTGAAATCCCTAATAGCTCAATCAGCTTCTCTTTTGAGTTATCCTGCTTGATTATTATATCTGGTTCCGTTATTAGGAGATCAGCAAAAAGTTTTATTTTGGTTCCTTGCTTTATTTCTTTTGGGATATCAACTTTTAAATCATATTTGATTCTTTCTTTCTTATAATCAACAGTCTTTTTATTAATAAGAAATTTTTTTGTTTCACCTTGCTTTGAGGTCTTTAAAAAAACCTTAACTAAATATTCACCTTCGTATTCATAATTATGTTTAATATCTTGTTTATAATTTCTTATATCAAATTCTTCTTTTATTCCATCTCCCCAGTCATATATAAGACATATATCATATACACCATTATCTTTAAGAGATCTTATCAGTTTATTTATATTAGAATTTACCGAATTATTAAAACAAAAAATATTAAGATTAAATAATATAAGAATAATAAATAAAATAAATCTCTTCATAAATCAATTATATTTTATAAATACTTAATTTACAATGCTTTTTTCAGTATTTTTTATATCAACGAATTGCCGCGAGTGATATTTTTTAAATATTCCCCAACCTCTTTTAGATACTGCTTTGGAACCGATATCCTTAAAGCGACTTCACTCGAGAACACCTCGTTTAATATCTCTACTTTATATTTTTCAAAATATATCTTCAAAGGCTCGTAAAGAGAGTAATCAATTTTAATATCAAATTCTTTTCTTGGAATAAGTTTTTTTATAGGTAAAGCTTCGATTGCAAGTTGAGCCGCTTTGGTATAAGCCTGAACAAGTCCACCTGTTCCAAGTTTTGTTCCGCCGTAATATCTCACGACACAAATAAGCACATCCTTTACACCTGAACCCTTTAAGACTTCCATCACAGGTCTTCCAGCGGTACCATGAGGTTCACCATCATCTGACAGTCCACTTAATTCTCTCGTCCTTCCTCCTGTAATAAAAGCATAGACTATATGCGTTGCCTGTGGATGTTCTCCCCAAAGTTTTTTTATTTTTTCTTTTGCTTCTTCAGGTTCTTTTGCAGGCATAGCAATACCAATAAA
>PKTG01000058.1 GCA_002869225.1 Candidatus Muiribacterium halophilum
TAAATTATTAGGTTGCTTTTTTACGGGTCAGCGTCCCGACTTGCTCCTGATGTTCAAATAAACCCGTCGAATCCATAAACGCCCCCGGATTCAACGCTAATATAATTATATCACTTTGCACTTTATAAATCAATCGTTTGAGATATTTCGCACTGAAAGAACATGATTATATACATACCTTGCATCGCCCTGTGGACCAAAAAAAGTCGGATAATCTGAACTGTTGCCATTTTTAGGATCACTTCGTTGGCAACCTGCTCCATGTACATCCATTATCTTGCCATGCATCTTACCGATACCTTCACCAAACGCTATATAGACAGCACTATCGTATAGATTTCTTCCATCCATATGAGTAGTTGAAGTCCAGTAATACGGAAACTGTACTCGACCTGTAAGAGATTTGATCTGTGTCAGTTTAAACATATTATTTATAGCAGGGGAGTTTGTTGTCTGAGGAGATCTTGAATAATCAACTATGCTTTGAAGTTCTTTTGCATTTGGAAGTCTCCAGTCATCATGTCCGGCAAGAATAAGATCCTGAGAATATTTTAACGCCTGCTGCCAATTCATTCCTTTTCCTGAATCCTTTTTTTGCCACATCAGACCTGTTGCAAGATCTGATATTGTTCCATCGTTATTATCTATAAACCGATTCTTTCCATATTCCTTATTTCCACGAACAAATCTGAAATACATCTTATTTGATTGTTTTGTCCTTGGATTGTATTTAGGATAACCTTTTATCCTTCCATCTAGAAAGTTTACTCCAAATATTGTCTCGTCATTTCTCATTGTCCTTCCAACATAATTTGTACAAGACCAGGTCTGTGCATCTATCTCTCGTTCGCCTTTGGTTCTATCGCCTTTTGGCTGATCAAAATATATTTTATCTATAAACGGTTTTATCACCTGCTGTCCTCTCACTTTTCCTGTAAACAAAATTAAAGAGTAAAGCTCTTTAATAGTAGGTATTCTCCAATCAGAATATCCTGCAAGATTTAGAGTTTTCGCATAATTTATTGCTTCAGAAAAACTCATTTTCTCGTGCATAGTCTTTTGCCAAATAAGACCAGTATTTAGATCCGTAATAGTACCATCACCATTATCTTTATAGTATGGTGGATTTATTGAGTAATTAGCATCCTGACTATAAAAAGGCTCTACAATAGATGGTCTTGATATAATACTCTTATTATCAAAAAACTGATCCAGACCAGTATCAACAATAATATACGTTGGCTGAGAAGCCATTAAAGTCAATAAATTAAAAAATAAAAATAAAGTAATTAAATTTTTCATGAAATCCTCTATAGAAGATTATATTAATAAATTTTTTCTTTAGCAATTTTTAAATCATCTTGATCTTTTCTCTATTATATATAAAAAAATAAATCAACAAATGTTGGATTCTGTTATTCTAATATGTTAAAATCTAATAAATAAACCTAAATTTAGGAGATAATATGAAAAACAAAAACATTATATTCATTTTAATACTGGTAATTATGTTTATAGCTTTTTACAATATTCAGATTTCTAATAAAAAAAATAATGAGACTACTCAGAAAAAGGCACCAGTTCCTGTTGTATCCGCTCTCAAAATCAAATCATCTTCTATAAAAAATACAATAAGAATAACTGGCTCAGTAGAACCTTATCATACTGCAAGACTGGCAACTCCTGCTGAAGGACCTATCATCAGAATAAATGTAAGAGAAGGGGATAGCGTAAAAAAAGATCAACCATTAATAATCATAGGTCGAAAACAGGGAACATTAGCCCTGATAGAATCACTTGAAGAGGAATTAAAGAAAGAAAGTGAAAATCTTCAAAGAACAACTCAACTTGTCAAGAGTCGTGCTATTCCTCAGGAAAGATTAGATCAAGCCAAATCAAGCTATGAAAAAGTAAACGCACAACTTATAAAAGCAAGAGAAACAGCAGAAGACTACACTATCAAAGCACCATGGGACGGTATAATCTCCGATCTCCCAATAAGAGAAGGGGAGTTTGTAGCCCCTAGACAGGCGGTTGTTGAAATGTACGACCCTGACACTTTAATAATCAGATCCACTGTAGCTGAGAAATATTCTTCGTTGGTAAGTAAGGATATGAAATTAAGATTGACTTTAGATGCTTTTGAAGGAAAAGAGCTAAGCGGAAAGATTAAAAGAGTATATCCATATCTTGATTCAAGACTAAGGACAAGACCAATAGAAATAATACTTGATACTAAAGAACAGCTACTTCCCGGTATGTTAGCAAGAATAGATCTTACAATAGAGAAAAAGGATAATATTATAAAGATACCTGTATCAGCAATAAAAAAAGATAAATCTGGAAATGACCTTGTATTTGTTATAAAAGATAAAAAGACAGCTGTTAGAAAAATTAAAACCGGAATAATAGAGAATAATAATATAGAAGTCATATCAGGTCTTAAAGAAAATGATATTATAATTACTAAAGGAAATGAGAATCTTAAAGAAAATATTCAGGTAAAAGTAAGTGATTCAACACAGGGGAGAAAAACCAGATGATACTTACTAAATATGCTATCAAACGAAAATCAGCATCATGGGCTATTATAATATGTTTAGTAGTATTAGGTATATTCGGATACCTTCAATTATCTGTAAACTTTTTACCTACAATCACGTATCCTGTAGTCAAAGTTCAAATAAGATGGCCAGGATCAACACCGGATGAGATAAACACAGAAATAGCTGATCCTATTGAAAGATTTATATCTACAGTTGATAAATTGGATTATATAGAATCATCCTCTATGGAAGGACTATATTCATTAACGGTCTATTTTCAATACGATGCTGATGTTGATATAGCTTTTCAGGATGTACTAGCTGCCATGACACGAGCAAATTCAGCATTACCAGAAGATATTGAACCACCTTATGTATTTAAAGCCGATCCTTCTCAACTTCCAGTAATGCAAATAGTCATAGGATCTGAAAATTGGGGACCTGTTAAATTAAGGACATGGACTGAAAATTATCTTCAGGACATATTGCTTGGTATTAAAGGCGTTGCAGGAACAGATGTAGTAGGTGGATTAGAAAGAGAAATACATATAAGACTAGATGATGAAACACTACAAAAGTATAATCTAACAACTCTGGCAATAATAAAAAGAATATCCGAAGAAAACATAGAACAATCAGCTGGAAGTATAACTGTTGATGGAAAAGATATAATAACAAGAACTCTTGGTAAATTTTCTTCATTGGAAGATTTAAAAAAAATAGTTCTTCTTGAAAAAGATTATAAAAAAGTATATCTGGAAGATGTTGCGAAAGTAGTGGATTATCATGAAAAAGCTGATATGATAACAAGACTTAATGGTGAAGAAAGTGTCAGAGTATCCATTAATAAAGAAGCTGAATCAAACACTGTAGAGGTCGCACAGAGAATATATAAGAGATTAAAAGATATAAAAACTTCTCTTCCTTCCGGGATAAAGATGAACTTTGTTGAAGATCAATCAGTGTATATAAGACAATCTATTGATGGAGTGAAAAGTGCCGCTTATTCTGCAGCTGTTCTTCTTGTCATAGTAATATTTATCTTCCTGGGAAGTTTCAGACAGGTCTTTACTATGATAACTTCTATCCCAATAACATTACTTATAAATTTTGGATTGATGAGATTTTCAGGATTCTCATTGAATATTTTCTCATTAGGTGGTCTTGTAATCGCGATTGGAGTTGTTCTGGATAGTTCTATCGTAGTTTTAGAAAATATAAGTCGTAAATTGAAGACCGAAACATCAGATTCAAAAGAACAGATCATTGAAAAAGCGACATGGGAAGTCGGACCAGCCATTATTGCTTCTACTATTTCTTTTTTAGCTTTATTTATGCCTTTCTTCTTTGTTAAAGGACTAACAAGTCTTTTATTTAAAGAGCTTATTTTAGTTATAGCTGGAATCGTAGTAATTAGTCTATTTATGGCTATAACCGTAACACCACTTATATCCTCTGTTGTCTTAAAAAATAGAAAAGATGAAAAGACTAGTAAATTCGATACTTTCTTCATTAAAATAGAAGATCTATATTCAAGACTGGTAAATCATATGATCGAAAACAAGATAAAATCTATATTATTTTTTATTTTGCTCTTCATGATCTCCTTCTCATTATTATCAAAAACAGGCGGGGAGTTTCTTCCACTTATGGATGATGGAAGATTGATGATAAAAGTCAAAATGCCGACGGGAACTTCTTCTAAGACTACTGATGAGGTAATAAATCAATTAGAGAAAGTGCTTAACGATGAAAAAAGCATTGAATCATATTTCTCACTTGCTGGTGGAAGAATTAAAGGTCTAACAACAGATGAAGTAGCAAATGAAGGTGAAATAAATATACAGCTTGTTGGTAGAAGCAAAAGAAAGTTCTCAACAAGACAATATGTTAATATGCTAAAAAAGAAAGTATCAAAGATCTCATATCCTGGTGCTAAGATAATGGTAAAACAGTCTGCAATCAAGGGAATTAGTGGAAATAGAGCGTCTGATATTATCGTTAAGTTCAGAGGTCAGGATATTAACATATTACAAAAACTCGGAAAACAATCCATAGAAATAATGAAAAGCTCGGACTTGTTATCAAATGTTGTGTTCTCGGTAGATCTTAATAAACCAGAATATCAGATAAAGATCGATAGAGAAAAAGCTTATGAACTAGGAATCTCTGTAAAAGATATAGCGTCAACCATAAGATCATATATTTTAGGGGTAATAGCAACCAGATATGAAGATAATGATGAATATTATAATGTTGTAGTAATAACTCCTAACTCTAACTTTAAAAATAAAGAAGATATCCAAAACATAGTTTTATCAACATCTAGAGGTACTACTGTAAGACTTCAGGATGTTGCAAAAATATCTCTTGAGACAGGTCCAATTGAAATAATCAGAGAAAATCAGCTTAAACAGATCACAGTTGAGGCTGATATAACAGGAAAGGATCTTTCAAGTACTGCAGCAATGCTAAAAAAACAACTGAATGAAAAATTGAAGATACCTGCCGGATACGAACTTGACCTTGGTGGAAAAGTAGAAATGATGAACGATATGAAAAATACTGTCTTTTCGGTACTATTATTTGCAATATTCTTTTCATTTATAGTACTTGTAGTTCAATTTAATTCATACAGTATACCGTTTATTATACTTTTCTCATTACCAGTTGTATTATCCGGAATCATCCCATTATTATATTTGTTCTCTATACCTCTTGGTGCTACTGTTATAATTGGTATTCTGGTTGTTATTGCAGCAACTATAAACGATGGTGTTCTTCTTATTACAACAGCAGATAGTATGACAGATGTAGGTTCTCGAATTGAAAGAGTTGTTAAAGCAGCTACTCTTAGATTAAAACCAAGAATAATGACTACAATGACCACTATGGTAGGTTTTATTCCGCTTGCCTTAAACTTACAAGAAGGTTCTGATATGCTACAGCCTATGGCGCTTGCTGCTATTGGAGGTCTTTTCTATGAATTGTTTGTAGCACTTCTTTTGATGCCAATATTGTATACTGTTTTTAGAAGGAAATGAGGATGTTTATTTTTGGTCCTGTTCCATCAAGAAGGTTGGGAAGAAGTATAGGGATTAACAATATACCACCTAAGATATGTACATACTCCTGCATATACTGTCAGGTGGGAAGATCTACAAAGATGTTTTCTGATAGAAAAGATTTTAAGAACACAGATGCAATAATAAAAGAATTATATACAAAACTTGAAAAACTTGATAAAAAAAATGAAAAAATAGATTATCTGACTTTAGTATCTGATGGAGAACCGACTCTTGATAAAAACCTGTGTAAATTAATTAAAGAGCTAAAAAAAACAGGTATTAAAACTGCACTTATATCTAATTCGACATTACTGACAAGAAAAGATGTTATTGAGGATATTCTTCTTGTTGACTGGTTATCACTTAAAGTGGATACTATCAATGAAAAGTTGTGGACAAAGATAGATAGACCTTTAAAAACTCTCATACTAGAAGATATATTGGATTCAGTAAAGGATATATCAAACCTGCATAATGGTATAACGGTATCAGAGACAATGCTTGTTAAAGATTTAAACGATAGATCATCGGATCTTAAAGATACCGCAGATTTCCTTTCAGAATGCGATTTTGAAACCTCTTATATATCAGTTCCTACGAGACCTCCAGCAGAAAAATGGTGTCTTCCACCAGAGGAATCTAATATCAACATGGCTTATCATATATTTAAAAACCATTTAGAAAATGTGGAACTAAATATATCTTATGAGGGAAATGATTTTTCAAGTACAGGAGATGTTGAGAAGGATCTACTATCCATAACCAAAGTACATCCTATGAAAGAAGAAGCAATAATGGAGTATTTAAGAAAAAATAATATGACAGAAAAAAACTTAGAAAGAATAATTAAAACAGGCCTTCTTAAGAAGACCTGCTTTAATAACGAAAATTTCTATATATTTTCTAATAAAAAACTATGACTCTTTGTTTTCGTTTTCCGGTGCTGCAACTTTTTCTACTTTTGCATCTTCAGCATTTGATTGTGCATTTGCCGTATTGAAAGTCTGTCCATCTGTTGCATTATCATCTGGAACAGGACCATATTTGTTAGCGTACTGCTGGGATGGTAAGAGAGCAAATATCAGACATACGATAGCACCAATACCAGTAAGTACTAGAAGCCACCACCAGCCGGACTTATCAGTATCATGAAATCTTCGAACAGAAACCGCAATATTTGGAACCAACATCACTAGCGAATATAATCCTCCAAACATTCCTAACCCGACTATTCTTAAAGCTATCATTATAGCAAAATTTACTCCCACAAATGTCCAGAATTCTTTTCTGCTTGCTCTTGAGCTAAAATCCTGCCAATTTTTCAGGACCTTTAAATACATTTCCATAAAAACCTCCAATTTTTTTTCAATAACTTTATCGACAAAAAACAATATTTTTTTATTAATAAATCTTAACTTATAATCAATTATAAAACAAATTTTTTGGTCACTGTAAAATTCAAAGTAATTTTGTTAAAGTTGATTTATTGAAAAATTATTATTAAGAGATCATTTGAATCTAAAATCAATTAAGGAGTTTGAAAATGTTAAAAAAACAAATATTTGAACTGTGGATACAACATAAAGAACTCGTAATAGAAATAGGATATAAGGCTTTGCTTACATTATTAACAATATTATTTACTTTTATTATATCTAAATTGATAAAAAATACTATAATAACTAAACTGAATAAAATGGAAAGATTTGATAAGACCCTACTTCCATTGACTAGAACGATCATAGGACTTTCAATATATACTGTGGGTCTTGTAATAATACTTGATATATTTGGAGTTAATACAAATAGCATAGTAGCTCTTTTAGGTGCTGCGGGTATAGCAATTGGTCTGGCACTTAAAGATACACTTAGCAATATCGCAGCTGGAATAATGATACTTATATTGAGACCTCTCGAAGTTGGAGATTTTATTGAATGTGCCGGAAATGCAGGAACTGTTAGCGAAGTCGGTCTTTTTACTACAATATTAAAGACGCCAGATGGACTATACATTTCAGTTCCAAATAGTAATCTTTCTAATTCATCAATAAAAAACTTCACAAAAAATGGCACCAGAAGGATAGAGATAGTTGTTGGAATATCATATAATGATTCGATAGATAAAGCTTTCGAAGTACTTAATGAGATCATAAAAAACGAAGACCGATTTCTCTTGGAACCTGCTCCAACAATAGCTGTTCAATCAATGGGAGATAGTAGTATAAATATTCATCTGAGAGCATGGGCAAAACTTTCTGATTATTGGGATATACACTGGAAATTAAATAAATTAATAAAAGAAGAGATAGAAAAAGCAGGACTTACAATTCCTTACCCACAAAGGGATGTACATATGATTAATAAATAACGTTGGGACGTTGTGAATAGTGATTTTTCGTAAAGCGTAATGCGTTAAGCGAAATGGGTAAAATCACGAAGAAGCACGAGAAGACACGATGGGTCGATTTTTCGTAAAGTCGTAAAGTCGATTAGTCGAGATGTCGGAATATCGGTATTTTAAACAGTAAACGGTAAACAGGGATTTAGGGGTTAGGGGTTAGGATAAAGCGAAGGAGATTATTATGGAATTTAAGAATAAACAGGATGATTATCAGGATTTTGTCAATAAAATCAAAGATTGTAAACTATGCAGGTTATGCGAAAAAAGGACACAAGTAGTTCCAGGTTATGGTAATCTTGATGCTGATCTTATGTTTGTCGGGGAAGGTCCTGGCGAGCAGGAGGATGAACTGGGAATACCTTTTGTTGGAAGAGCAGGACAACTTTTAGACAAGATATTTAAAGCTGCGGACCTATCAAGAGAAAAAGATATGTACATAACAAATATTGTAAAATGCAGACCTCCTGAAAATAGAGATCCTGAAAAAGATGAAATAGAGGAATGTAAAAGTTATTTGTATTATCAGATCGAACTAATAAAACCTAAAGTTATCGTTCCTCTCGGGAATTACTCAATGAGATTCTTTCTTGATACAACACTTGGTATAACTAAGACAAGAGGAACAATAAATGATTGGAATGGTATTAAGATAATACCAATGTATCATCCCAGTTATGTTTTAAGAAATCAATCAAAAAAAGTCAAAGGCGAAACATGGCAGGATATTCTTATTGTAAAAAAGATGATTATGAATAAATAAAGTGATATTATGTTTAATATGAAAAAAATCATCTTTTTTCTTTTGATTATAATGACTTTAAATAACGCTTTTGGTTCTGATTATCCAAATCTTCCGGGAATTAAAAATATTATTGACCGTGGGTACATCAGAGCAGGCATTTGTGAATCCGATACTCCACCTTTTTTCTATAAAGACAGCAACAATGAATATCAGGGAATGGATATTGATCTACTCAAAGATATTTGTCAAAAGTTAGGTGTCAAATACAAACTTATTTTTTCACCATCTTTCGATAAAGTCGTTGATAATCTTGTTGACAACAATGCTGATATTGCTATCTCAAATTTAAGTATAACTCTCGAAAGAGCTAAAAAGGTATATTTCACAAAACCTTATATAAAATTAAAAATGGGTCTTTTTATCGATCACAGATTTACGGAAACATTTGAAAACAAAGATGGTTCTATAAATCTTAATACAGGTAATGTTAAGATTGGTGTATTATCAAACTCTTCTTATGAATTTTTTGCAAGACAACTTTTTACTAAAGCAACAATAATCCCATTTGAATAATGGGAAGAAGTAGTTAAAAAGATTCTTTCCGGTGATATACAAGCGGGATTCTACGATGAAGTCGCTTTAGAAAGAACTATGAGACTTAATCCTACAATAAGTATAAAATTAAAGAAAGTACTTATTGACGAAAGAATGGACCCAATAGCCATAGCGGTCTCACCAGCTAATAAAGACCTGCTTCAGTGGCTTGATCATTATCTTGATACAACTCAGATAAAACCTTTAAACCATTATTTCGACAGATTTTTTGCTCAGACAGAGATCCCAACTAATAAAACAAACGATACTTCTTTTAGTGATATTTTCAGAGATCATTATATTAGTTTTATTTTTGTGATTATCATCTTAACCGGAACAATCTTTTATTTTTACATTAAGAGTAAAACCTTTTTTAAATACCTATTTAACCTAATGCTTAATCCATATATAGTTATTCTTGCCATGATCTTAGGTATCGGATATGGTCTATGGGTCAAAAAAGATTCTCCTATTATCTTTGGATTTGGTGATCTTTACCTTACTCTTTTACAGATGTGCTCTCTACCCATTATGGTAACAGCTATTATTTCCAGTTTAGGGAAAATATTTAGAAACAAAGATGCATCTACATACATAAAAAAACTTTTGATCATTATTTTTATAGCACTTTTTACAGCTTCTTTAGCTGGATTCATCGGTGGTGTCCTTGGAAAACCAGGGGACGCATTATCAGATTCTGCAAAGATAACTCTAGGTAATGAGATAAAATCTGCAGATGATTACAGAAAGGATTCTGTAATAAGTATTAGCACATTGGTTAAAAGGATCATTCCTTCAAACATCTTTACTGCTTTAAGTCAAGGAGATATTCTAGGAGTCTTGTTTTTCTCGATCCTGCTTGGACTCGCCCTTGGTTTTGTCGATCTTGAATCATCTAAAGAAATATTCTCAGTACTTGATGCTTTATTTAATTCATTCCTTAAGATAATCAACTGGTCAATGTATTTTTTACCACTTGCTCTTTTCTCCTTACTAGGAAAACAAACTTATGGAATGGGACCTGATATTATGATGGCGATGAGCAGGTTTGTCATCATCTATCATATCTTATGTATATTGTTTATAATTTCCTTATTTTTTATATTAAGATTTCTAACTAAAGAAGGATTTAAGTTCATCTTTATGAAATTAAAAAATGCTTTGCTTGTTGCTTTTGGTACTTCAAATAGTTATGCTGCAATGCCTCTGGCTATAGGCAGCATAGAGAAAAAGTTTGAAAGAGATAAAGAAGCTACAAATCTTATAATGCCTCTAAGTACAACGGTTTGTAAACCTGGAACTATTATTAATCTGGCTTTGGGAACAGTTTTTATCGCTCAACTCTTTAACGTCTCATTATTTTCTAATTTCAATTATATAATCGTTATATTCGGTGTTATAATCTCCGGTCTTGCCGCATCAGGTGCACCGGGAGCTATTGAGATATCTATGCTATCAATTTTTTTCCCTTTCCTTGGTCTGCCAATGGGAGTCGCTTTTACTCTTCTACTAGCTGTCAATTCAATAACCGACCCTATAAGGACTATGCTGAATATACTTACAAACTCATCTATAACAATTTATATATCACCTAAAAAAACCAAATAGATGTAATTTAAAATATTAAAAAATTCAATTTTATTGATATATTTATTTTTTAGTAGTAATATTATTTTGAATGTTTTAAATATCAGGAGGTAGGTTATGAATCA
This sequence comes from Candidatus Muiribacterium halophilum, assembly GCA_002869225.1. GTDB lineage: Bacteria > Muiribacteriota > Muiribacteriia > Muiribacteriales > Muiribacteriaceae > Muiribacterium > Muiribacterium halophilum. Next base: position 11,064 of record PKTG01000058.1, read on the forward strand.
ATGTACACAGGAAGAAATTGACGCAACATATCAGAAGATACAAGCTAAAGCTGCTACAGACAAAGACTTCAGACAAAAAGTATTATCTAACCCAAAAGAAGCAATTAAAGAAGTCTCTGGTAAAGAAGTACCAGAAGATATCAAACTTAATGTAATTGAAAACGAACCTGGTGTTGACCAGACTTTCGTTCTACCTGATTTCGTAGGTGAAGAACTATCTGATGAACAACTTGATAACGTTGCTGGCGGTAGATGTACAGCACAATGTAACTGTGCTGGTACCAGTAACTATTCAAGAAGATAATAAAATACAAAACGATAATAAAACAATTGGAGGAAATCTTATGAGTCAATGGACACAACAGGAAATCGATGCAACTTTCAAAAAAATTCAGGCTAAAGCTGCTACTGACAAAGACTTCAGACAGAAGGTATTATCAGACCCTAACGCTGCAATAAAAGAAATCTCTGGTAAAGATGTCCCTACAGATATAAAACTTAATGTGATTGAAAATAAACCAGGAGTTGATCAGACTTTCGTACTTCCTGATTTTGTTGGCGAAGAACTTACTGATGAACAGCTTGATGATGTAGCTGGTGGAAGATGTAAAGGTCAATGTAACTGTGCTGGTACTGGAAACTATTCAAGTTAATTAAATTTTTAATTATAAAAAAGGGTTGATCTAATCAACCCTTTTTTTATTTCTTCTTATCTCATAATGTGCTTCTAAAAATGTATCAAGATTACCCTTATGAAACAGGCATGTTTCAAAATCAGTGTCTTCATATTTATTTCGGTATCTTAGATTCGGACAACCTCCGTTACAAACTGGAAGGTAAAAACAGTTTTTGCATTTCTTTGATGTATAAGGATTGACTCCGACTAAATACCGGGAAATAATATTATTATTCGTAGGAATACTTCCGTCAATAGAACCGACGATCATATCTTTTTTACCAAGATCTCTCCAGCATTTATAAAGTTCTCCTTCAGGTCCAACAAGATAGGAATGTAGCATAGTCGCTGTACAGGTACCGTTGTTTTCATAAGGGAAAAAATTCAGATCATCAATATTATATTTCTTATAACATTCAAACATAAAATCAGCAGTATCATTTTTATTCAAGCCACAGGAACCATTTGAAATACAATCTTTAGAATAATCCATTACAATACCTGGATAAATTATTATCTTTGATCTTACATCCTTAAATCTACTCTTAATCAAATCATGTACTCTATGATATTCTTCATGATTTGTCTTATCTACATTGATCCTAATAGCTAGCTTTCCATGCCAGACTTTAAGAAGGTAATCCAGATTCTTAAGAATCTTATTAAAAGTATCCTTATCATTCTTATGTTTTCTTCTTTTATTATGTGTCTCCTGCATCCCATCGATAGTTATCTGAACTGCTTCTATAGCTGCTTTATCAAGATCGTTTGCGACTTTTTCATCAAGCAAATAACCGTTTGTGATTATCTCATAAAAATATTTATCTGTTATTCCATTAATCTTTTTGCTGATCCTTAAGATCTGATCCCAGCATAGAAGAGGTTCTCCACCATACCAGGTAATATTTAGACTGTTAAAATTTTTATATTTCTGAATGAATTTGATAAGGTTTTCTTCAGTTTCATTTGACATATATAATTTTGGTCGGTCCTCTTCATAACAATAAGGACATTCAAAGTTACAGTCTCTTGTCGGTGCTATTGTCAAAGATAAATTTCTAGGTGAAAATCTCATTAGAGTATTTTTCATCTCCATTTGAAGCTGTGGCTGTTCATCATCCTCTATAAGAAATTTACCAGAAAGTAGTTGAAGCATAAGCTGAGGATTGTTTGTGTAATCATAATCCTGTGCATTTTTTCTTATCTCATCTACTTCTTTGTAGGTATTTTCATCAAATTCCACAAATGTGTTTGTGAAGCTATTGTATAGTAGATGTCCGAACTTTTTTGAATTAAACATATAATTGTATCTAGACCATCTCATTATTAACCTCTTTCAAAATACAGTAAAAGATCACATGTGTTTGTATATCAATATACATATCTGATAATATACTAAAGTAATTTTATTATAAAATAAAGTTGTTATTAGAGGAGAATCGGTGAATATTTTCAAAATAGAGGAACACCACGAAGCATTTATTATATGGTGTTATCTAATAAAGAGAAAATCAATACCAGAAAAAGACAATATACTGTTTCATGTTGATCATCATGCTGACATGGGCTGTCCTGTGTTGGATCGATCAGTAAACGATATACTTCTAAATAATATTGAAGATATTAAAAGTTTCACTTATTCTAATCTCAGAATTTCAGATTTTATAATACCCGCTATCTACCAGAATTTTTTCAATGAATTCTACTGGCTTCAGAGAATTTATTCAGGAAAAAACACTGCTAAGGATCATTATGTAAAATCGAACAAGAGGGAAGGAAAGGTATTCGTTGACCTTGTTGATGATTCAGCTTGGAAAAGGTTTACTCCCGATGATGGCAGAGTACTTTATAAAAATACACAACTAAATCCTGAAAATGTTATATCTATAAAGAAGGAAGTCATACTGGATATAGATCTTGACTATTTTTCCTCTCATAGAGCAAGACTTACAGAAAACCGACTTGAGATCACAGAAAAAGAATTTAAGAATATAAAGGAAAACAAATATCATTTTTTAAATAATGAATATAAGTATAAGCTTATTTCGGAAAATAAAAGATTTTTTGTTAAGTTCTATCATGGACTTGAAAGTGAAGAAAAAGCTCATCTCACCTCAAAAACTGAGATTGAAAAAAGAGTTAACAGATTTTTCGATTATATAAAAGATAATAATATATCATTTTCCAATGTCATACTCTGCAGATCAAGATTTTCAAACTATACACCGGCTAATCAATGGAACTTTATAGAAGATTTATTAACTAAAAGATTTAAAAAAATTAATAATTCTGATATTCTGACAATAGAGGATATTAAATAACTTAACTTGGGATATTTTTGTGAAAAAATTTATATCGATTTTAATTGTTTTACTATTATCAACAATTATTTTTTCAAATACCAAATCGGAACTTGATCTGGAAACGCTCATTAAAAAAGTCTTAAATAACAATACCACACTTAAAAGTTCGCTTGAAAACGTAAATAATGCTTACGCTCAGATCTATGGAGCCAATGCTGTTTTTGATCCTCATTGGACTATATTTACAAATGTAGCTGAGGATAATTCACCTTTGACTAATTCTCAGAAAGCATTTTATAAAGATGGAGAATATCAGGAAAAGACAAATTCATATGGTGTAAATTTCTCACAAAACCTTGAAAATGGAATAAACATCTCAAGTCAGATAAGCTATCAGAAGAAAAACGAAAATTCTCTACCATCAGAAACTAAAACAGCTACATCTTCTTTGGACTTTAAACTCGAAATACCGATCGTTGCTGGCAGTGGAAGAGTTACTACATTAAACAGAAAAATATCACAAAAGATGTATAAAGCATCTTTATATGATTATGAGAGAACTGTATCAGGAATTATACTTCAATCTATTGTGAACTTCTGGAAAAAGAATGCTTCTGAAAAGACACTTGAAATTGTAAAAAGATCAGAGAACAGTATGAAACAAACAAAATCTGACACTATCAAATTAATTAACGCTAAACAGATCCCTGAAGCTGAGATCAATAAGATAGAAGCTGCTATATTTCAGAAAGATTCCGAACGTTTATATGCTGAGACTTCACTTTTTCAGGAGACTCAGAACCTATTAGAAATAATGAATCTGGATATTAAAACTTTCGATACTATTAAGCTAAAAGATTATAGCTTTGTAATGAAAGATAAACCTGAATTTTCAAAAGACACTTTAAATGAAACAATTTCAATAGCAACAGAGAATCGCAGAGATCTTAAAGCTTCTAAATTAAGATTAGATGCGGCTAAAGATAATCTAAAGAAAATAGAAGATAGTCGTAGAGAAAACATAATGCTTTCTTTACAGAGCGGCTTTAAAGGATTATCCGAAGGAGAAGATGCTGAAAGTCTTACAAAAGCATGGTCTGATAATAAGACTGAATACTCCTACAGTCTAAGTCTTATTCATACATTTTCTGTTAGAGATAACTATAACAACTCTGAATATCTAAAGGCTATTACTCAGAAAAACTTGGCACAAATAAGCTATGAACAGAAAATTAGAACGGTTGAAAAAGAAGCAGCTATAAGTCTTAAAGAAATGGTAAATGCCTGGAAAATATATAACAGTTCAAAAAGATCTATGGAGTATTCAAAAAATTCTTTATACGCTGAAAAGAAAAAGTTTAACCTTGGCCTGAGTACTATACTTGATGTAATAGATGTTGAAGAACGACACAATCAGATCGAAAGAAATGTTATAAGCAATGAAACACAGTTCATTTCCGCATTTCTGAAATATTTACATACAACCGGAAAACTTTTAGAAAGAAATAAAGATAAAAACGGTTTCAGAATAGATCTTTCAAAATATTTTATAACTGAGTCTTTTAATGAGGGGAAATGATGATCAAAAAATCAATTTTATTTATACTAATTATAATCTCGATATTTTTATATGGCTGTGGTGAAAAAGAGACATTTGTTGCAAAAAACAGAAAGGTTATATCAGAAAAGGGCGAAATCTTAATAGGTGTCGGCTGGCCAATAGCAGGCAACGGCGAGAGTTTCAAAAACGGTATAAAACTTGCAGAAAAAGAGGTCAATGAAAATGGTGGTGTCGATTCAAAAAAAATAAGACTTGTTATAAAAGATGATAAAGCCACTATAACCAGAGGTCTTCAAGTCGCACACGAATTTTCTGAAAACCCGAACATATGGTCTGTTATAGGACATAGAAACTCATATATCTCTCTTTCTGTCGCAGGTGTATATCAGAGAAACGGAATATTAATGGTTACACCAGGATCAACTGCTCCAAAGCTCACATCACTTGGAAATAAACTTTTACTAAGAACAATCCCTTCTGATACCTATATCGCTCAAAACGCTGCGAAGCTGGCTTTAAGATCAAATCTAAAGAAAATAGTCATTTATTATGAAAAAAACGATTATGGACTTGCACTTGCCAACGCTTTTGAGGATTATTCAAATGAACTTGGGATTAGTATTGTGGATAGAAGGCCAGTAATAGCTGGAAGTAAGACAGAGTTTCGAAAAGATCTTCAGTATTTCTCATTACTTGATTTTGATGGTTTCTTTCTGGCTGGTGTCATGCCAATGGTGTCGGATTTTGTGAACTTCGCAAGAAGGGAAGGTTTTGAACAGCCAATAATCGGTGGAGATGGACTAGATAGTGAAGATTTTCTTAAAGCTCTTGATACAAATATTAAAAATGTTACAACGGTATCGGTCTTTAATCCGGAAAAAAAATCGGATAAGACAAGAAATTTTATAAAAAACTATATAAAAGAATACAAAAGCGAACCGGATATGTGGGCGGCTCAAGCTTATGATGCATTAAATCTTATTGTATATGCATTAAAGAATTCAGATAAAAAGACAGCCTATGATATCGTAAAATACATAGAAAACATGCCAGAATGGAACGGAGCAAGTGGGAAACACTGCTTTGACAATACCGGTAATCTGGTTGAAAAAGATATTGTAGTAAAAACAGTAAGATCAGGTAAGTTTGTAATCCTATCAGAAGGAGTGATCAACAATGAATAATCATCTATTCCGTCAGAAAGCACTAGAGAGACTTCAATCTCCGGACGAACTTGATCAGGCCGTAACGGTCGTATCCTCCAAAGGATGGATCGCACTTACAGGAATTGCTTTCTTTGTAATATCAGCTATTATCTGGGGATTTATCGGCGAACTCCAATATAGGATAACAGGAAAGGGGATGCTTATTAAATCCGGTGGGATAAAGACTATAACCCATATAGCATCTGGAAGAGTTACAGATGTCAGAGTAAAAGAAAACGATATTATACAAAAAGGTGATGTAATAGCAAGAATAGAACAGACAGATATACTAGAGAGACTTCAAAACGCTCGTAATGAACTTGATATTTTCAAAAAAAACAGACAAAAACTGGAAAAACTTACTGAAAAAAGTGACGAGATGGGAAGTACGATATCCAATCAGAAAGTATTGAACATTCAATCAAACATAGATACATTAGAAAAGAAACTTAAATTTCTTAGGGATAAACAGAAAGATCAGTATTAACTATTAAGAGACGGTATAATAACAAGACAGATGGTATCTGATACCGAACTTGCGATAAGTAATACCGAAAGTCAGATAAGTTCTCTTAAAAATCAGGTAAAAGGTGTCGATCTTGAAAACATCTCACTTCAGGTAAAGAGACAACAGGAAATAAGCACTATAAATGAGAAGATAAGATCAATGGAAAAACAGATAACTTCGCTCAAACAGGATTTTATAAAAAATTCCAGAATAGTTAGTCCTTATAACGGTCGAGTGATAGAAGTCAATATTCAGGAAAGTGATGTTGTATCACCTGGAAACAGCGTTATAAAGCTTGAACTGGAAGGGAAAGATGTAAAAAAACTAGTTGCTGTAGCATATGTGCCTGCGGAGAAAGGTAAGAAAGTGAAATACGGTATGGAAGCACAAATAGCACCTTCTACCGTGAGAAAAGAAGAACATGGGACCATAGTCTCAAATGTAGTTCAGATATCGGATTATCCTGTATCAACAGAAGAGATGTATAAGACGATTGGAAATAGGATACTTATTCAGGCACTTGTAGAGCAGGGACCTTTAATTCAGGTGTTTTCGGATCTTCAAATAGATACTACCACTCCAAGTGGTCTAAAATGGACATCGAAAAACGGTCCTGATCACGAGATATTTTCCGGAACTATGTGTGATGTTACGATCACAGTCAAAAGGGATCGACCGATAGCTCTTGTAATTCCAGCTTTGCGAAAGATACTGGGTATATAATATATGACTGAAAACAAAGAGAAAATACAATATAAAAGAGTCAAGACTCCATCGGTGATTCAGATGGAAGCAGTTGAATGCGGAGCAGCATCTCTTGCAATGATCCTTGCCCAGAAAAAACTGTTTATAACACTAGAAGAACTAAGGATATCCTGTGGTGTCTCAAGAGATGGTGTAAAGGCAAGTAACATACTCAAAGCTGCGAGGAAATACGGTCTTATTGCCAAAGGTCTGAGAAAAGAACCCGAGGATCTAAGATATATAAAACCACCTATGATAATTCATTGGAATTTCAATCATTTTCTCGTACTGGAAGGATTTAAAAAAGACAAGGTGTATTTAAACGATCCTATATCCGGTAGAAAAGTGATTACATATGAAGAATTCGATATGAGCTTTACCGGAATCGTCATGACTTTTGAAAAAGGTGAGGATTTTAAACCGGGCGGTAAGGAACGATCCGTTCTTAACCTCATAAAAAGCAGGATGCAGGGACTTGAAAAAGCATTTGCATTTATTTGTATAACGGGTCTTTTTCTTGTGGTACCTGGATTACTGGTTCCCGCTTTTACAAGGATATTTATCGACGAGGTGTTGATAGGTCTGATGAATGACTGGTTTAAACCACTTCTACTTGGAATGGTGATAACAGCCTTATTCAGATTCCTGCTCACATGGCTTCAGCAACATTATATTTTAAGATTTGAGACAAAACTTGCTCTTGTAAGCTCGGCAAAATTCTTCTGGCATATACTTAGACTTCCTATAGAGTTCTTTAATCAAAGATATGCTGGAGAGATTTCCGAAAGAGTCCAGTCAAACGATACAGTAGCTAATCTTATCGGTGAACGACTGACTGCTAATCTTGTAAATTGCTTTTCGGTACTCTTCTACGTAATAATAATGTTTCAATACGACATCTCATTGACAATAGTCGGTGTATCAATTGCAAGTATTAATCTTTTAATACTTCATTATATATCCACTTATAGAAAAGAGTTAAGTCAGAAGATGCTGAACGATTATGGTAAACTTATGGGTACATCTATGGCGGGTCTTACAGCAATAGAATCTCTAAAAGCCGGTGGAAATGAAAGCGATTTCTTCTCGAAATGGTCAGGCTATCATGCAAAATGCATAAACTCGGAACAAAAAATGGGAATAACCGATCAGGTACTTACTCATGTTCCTGTGTTTCTATCCTCTATAAATACAGCTGTAATATTATCTCTTGGTGGATTTAAAGTCATCAACGGTGTTATGAGTGTTGGTATGCTTGTTGCTTTTCAAAGTCTTATGGCAAGTTTCCTGACTCCTTTCCAGAATATCGTTGCACTTGGCGGTGAGATGCAAAATATTACCGGGGATATGAAAAGACTTGATGATGTATTAGATTATAAAATTGATCCAATCTATTATGAGAGTGATAAGATAATTCAAAAGACAGAAGATAAGGTAAAACTCGAAGGAAATATAGAACTTAAAAACATCTCCTTTGGTTATAATGTTCTTGAACCACCTTTTATTAAAGATTTTAATATTAATCTAACCCCTGGTAGCAGAATAGCACTTGTAGGAGGCTCTGGAAGCGGAAAATCCACAATAGCCAAGATAATATCAGGTCTTAACAAACAATGGGAAGGTGATATATTTTTTGATGGTATAAACAGAGATAAAATATCAAGAGAACTTCTAAATAATTCTATTTCAGTTGTAGATCAGGATATCTGTATGTTTTCCGGAACAATAAGAGAAAATCTTACGATGTGGAATACAGCAATAACCGATCAAGCTGTAATTCAAGCTCTTAAAGATGCTGAGATATATGACATAGTTGCTGCAAGACCGGAAGGACTTGATGCTAAGGTAAGTGAAAATGGTGCTAACTTCTCGGGTGGACAGAGACAAAGACTTGAAATAGCAAGAGCTCTTGTTTGTAATCCAACTATTCTTATTTTGGATGAAGCGACTAGTGCACTTGATCCGGCAACTGAACAGAAGATCGATTCAAATATAAGAAAAAGAGGATGTGCATGTATCATAGTTGCTCATAGATTATCTACAATAAGAGATGCAGACGAAATAATCGTACTTAAAACTGGTGAAATAGTAGAAAGAGGAAATCATGAACAACTTGTTGAAAAACAGGGTGCATATTATAAACTGATACAGGATTAAATCATATTAGTACAGGGAATTTAAAATGATCAAAGAATTTTTTGAAAAAAATGCAAGAAACATCAAAGTCGATGGAAATACTCCGGTAATACTGGATAATCCTGAATATATTTATTATGTTAAATCAGGAGCAGCTGATATATTTTGTATTTTAGATAATGATTCTTTATTTAATCTGAGACGACATTTTATTACAAGAATAGAAGAAAACAATTGCTTTTTTGGTTTTAGCAGAGAAAAAGAAGCATCTTTTATTTTTACCGGACTACAGAATACTGAAGTTTTATATATTTCCTATACGGATCTTTTAAGTGATGAAAATAAAAATTCCTTTTTAACTACTTATACAGATTTTATAAAACATATCAACGATGTTATTCGTGAAGAAGATATTACAAACTATACAATAGATGAAAAATCAAACAGAGAGGAAATTTCCAGGATCTTATCTGATAACCTTAGAGCTATTCAGCTCAGGATAACACAAAGGTTAAACTCTGATTTGGAAAAAGAAAAGTCCTATTTTAATAAGAAAAGACTTATAGATGAAAAATTCAGACATAACGGTCTTTTAAAACTGGAAAGTATTTTAAACAAAACAAAAGGAAACTATGCGGGTGAAAGTATAAATCCTGGTCTTTATGTCATTCAGGTTCTTCTTAAATCTATGCAAAGCAAAGAGGCTGTATCGGAAAATATTATCAAGGGAAATGACTCTTTTTCAGAATTGCTGAATAAATCAGGTATAGCAGTTCGAGAGATCATCTTAAGACCGAATTGGTATAAAAAAGATAATGGGACTTTGATATTACTTATGAAAGATACGGATATTCCAGTAGCAGCTATTCAGGAAAGTCCCGGGGAATATGTCGGTTACTGTCATGGGAAGAACAAGTTTAAGATCACTTCTGAAACTGAAGAGGATTTTCAGGATAAGGGTTATATGGTTTATAACTCTCTTGAAAACAAGAAAATAACTCCGAAGGATCTTTTTATGTTCAGCTTAAGTTCTACATGGAGATCAGACAGACAGACGGTTATATTAATGGGTCTGCTTGCAGGTCTTACCGGACTTATTGCTCCAACTGTTACAGGTCAGCTGATCGATAAAATAATCCCTTTATCTGACTTTTCACTGCTTGTAACCGCTGGTCTTCTTCTGATCTCAAGTGCAACAGCATCATTTATATTTAATATTGTAAGAGCTTTTGCATATCTTCGAATAGAGCAGAAAATAGATGTATCAGTTCAATCAGCTGTATGGATCAAGATACTTGACCTTCCAGCATCTTTTTTTAAAAAGTATACCGCTGGAGACCTTGCCTCACGAGCTATGGGAATAAATATGATCCGTCAAATACTTTCAGGTGCTACTGTAAACTCCCTGATCGCTGCTTTATTCTCCACTGTAAATATATTTCTGATGTTTTATTATAATAAGAAACTCGCCTTACTTGGAAGTATTCTTATATTAGCAGCCGGATTGTTCTCATCTTATTTCTCATTTAAAAATATGAAACTAAGAAAAAAAGTAATAAATATTGAAGGATCTCTTTCATCTATCGTTTTTCAGATGCTAAAGGGAATAGCAAAAATAAGGACTTCCGGCGCAGAGGATCAGGCTTTCTTCAAATGGTCTGAGATATTCTCTTTTAAAAAACAACTACATTATATTCAAAGAAAATACAGTAATGTTACGATAGTATTCAACTCGTTTTTTCCTATAATCGCATCGGTTATAATCTTTGCATTCTTCATATTAAAAGGAGCAAGAGATGAAAACACCCATCTTTTAAAGATGTCAACAGGTCATTTTCTTGCTTTCAATGCTGCTTTTACTATTTTGCTCTCAGCAGTCCTTACTCTTTCTGAAGCAATTATAAATATATTGGACGTTGTTCCATATTTTAATAGAGCACGACCAATACTGGAAACAGAGACAGAAAAATCTCAGACAGGAGCATCTTGCGGTAAACTCGATGGACATATAGAAATAAATCGTGTTTCCTTTAAATATGATGAAAAAGGCGAAAAGATTCTGGATAACGTTAGTTTTTCGGCAAAACCAGGCGAATTTGTCGCAATAGTTGGTCCATCCGGCTCTGGAAAATCAACATTACTTCGAATATTACTGGGTTTTGAAAAACCTGAAACTGGTACTTTGACATACGATCATATGGACATTAATAAACTTGATCTTAAATCCTTAAGAAATCAGCTCGGAGTTGTTCTACAAAACGGACAACTTCTTGCAGGTGATATTTATACAAATATCGTAGGAGCTAGACCAATCTCGTTAAATGATGCATGGAAGGCTGCTGAAGAAGTAGGCCTTGCCGATGATGTAAAAGCAATGCCGATGGGAATGCATACTATAATATCCGAAGGCGCTGGCACACTATCAGGTGGACAGAAACAAAGAATACTAATCGCCAAAGCTTTAGTTCATAGACCATCAATAATATTCTTCGATGAAGCAACAAGTGCCCTGGATAATGCTACTCAAAAAACCGTAAGTGAGAGTATAGAAAAATTAAATGTCACAAGAATAGTTATAGCTAATAGACTATCAACTATTCAAAATGCAGATAAGATAATAGTACTTGATAAAGGAAAAATAGTTGAATCAGGAAGTTATCATGAACTTATGGAAAAAGACGGAGTCTTTAAACAGATTGCTCAAAGACAGGTAATGTGATCTATGTTCGAGATCAATAGAATAGGAAAGAAGGATATAGAAAGTTTCAGAATTTTTCTAACCGACAACGAATATCGCGAAGCTGTCGATACTTTTGAACGTTCTGAAATCTATGGAGCATTTAAATTCTTCATTCCAGTAGGTTATTTAAGGATCTTTAAAAAATATAAAGATAGATATTGTCTTAATTATTTGTTTGTTGCACAAAAACATAGAAAAAATGGACTTGGTGATCTGTTTATAAAAAAAACATTAGAAATATTAAATAGAGATAATATAACAGAACTTCTTACTGAATATACAACTGTACCCGAATACGATAAACCAGTTGATAAGCTCCTTGAAAAACACGGATTCTCCGATCCCGAACTATTATCCGGAATTTGCTATACGGATAGAAGAATATTACGTTCTCCATGGCTTAGAAGAGCAAAGATACCTGAAAAATATAAAGTAATACAATGGGATAAAGTAGAAGAAAATATCAAAGAAAAACTTAAATTTGATAAAGAAAAAAAGGATTGGGAAAACGACAATCTGTCACCGTTTAATGATGAGAACAAGGATTATATTCCTCAACTTAGTTTCTGTATTCTTGATCATGATAAGGTGCTAGGTTGGATAATAACCACACTTGCTAATAAAGAGACCACAAGATACGGAAATATTTACATCAGGAAAAAATATAGAGGAAACGGATATTCCTTCGCGCTCTTATATAAAGCACTTGTTAAACAGGATGAGTTATTTCCTGACATTCCATATGGACTTTGGAGATTCCCGGCAAACAATCAGGAAAGAGTTAACTTTAACAATCGTAGAATGGGATCGTATCTGATCTCTTTAAAACATAAAGTGGGAAGAATTTTGAAGATATAAAAAAACCCCTTCGATAAGAAGGGGTTTTGAATAATTAAAACTTCTTAGTGATTATTCACCACCAGCATCTCCGTCACCCTGAGGTTTACCTGCAGTTGTAAGTTTAGCACTTCCGTGAGTACTACACCAAACACCATTTTCTCCAAGTTTGTAAGTTCCGCCCTGAGGACATTTTGGAAGCATTTTACCAGCAAGGAAATCAGCTAGTTTGTCTTTTTCTTTACCAAGGTCAGCTGACTCTAGTAGTTCATCTGATGTTGTCTGCATATTGTACATCTCAACAGCTGATTCAAGGTTTGAAGAGTTACCCCAACAAGCTTTCTGCTTCGCCATTTCTCTAGCTTTTGCAAATCTTGGAAGAGCCATACCGGCAAGAATACCGATAATCGCAATAACAATCATAAGTTCGATAAGTGTGAAACCATGTCTTTTTCTAAGCATTGTTTTCACCTCCTTTTTTTTATTCTTATTTTAATTATACCATAAAAATAAGATTTACATCAATTAATATCGGTTTTTTGACAGCTTCCTTTAAAATAATTAAAATTTATTTTCATCTTTAAATCTTTTTTGCTTGAAAATTTTATAATAAATATATATTATTATAAAGAGAATAATATAAAATAAACTGTAAATATCAACAACATGGAGAAAAATGGCTAAGATAACTTTAAACGAAAAAAAGGATCGTTACTTCCTTAATTTTTCAGGTTCTTTTTCAAGCGATGAAGACTCTAATGAACTTATAGAGATGTTTAACCAGGCCAAGGACATAGAACCTAAACAACTTGTATTAAATTTTAAAGAGACAAAATATCTTAATAGTTCTATAATAGGTATACTTATTAAGTATTATCAGTTGATGCCAAATACAAAGATGTATATTTACTGTGAAAATGAATTCTTAAAAGATCTTTTTAAAATAACTTCACTTGACCAATTCTTCGAAAATCTCGAAAACGAGAATGAAGTATAGCACCTTTGGTGCGGATTAACAGCTTTGCTGTTGATGAATCACTTCGCTCCTGATGTCTTTAAAAAAAGATAAATAAATTTCAATTAAAAATTTTAATAGTAAAAAAAATAATCGTGGGTGGCACCGGAGAAAGATTCTCAAAATTCTGGTTCAGTTTCATTAGGGATATTTTGAGAACGTCGCAGGGGACAGGACCCGCAACATAAAATGAAGTTTGTACAAAATTTTTAAAATCACATTTCATTCCTTTTTTACCTATAACCTAAACCTGTTTAATCATTTTGCCGATACACAATATATAAGAATAAAAAAATAAACAGGAGGGTAAGATGATTTCAAGACTAAACAGCTCAAAAACAC
>PKTG01000039.1 GCA_002869225.1 Candidatus Muiribacterium halophilum
AAAAGCCTGGTCTTTTGATCAGGCTTTTTTTTTATATATTAAAGTGATAAAATTTAACTATGAAAAAAACTCGTTTTGACTTTAAAGAACTAGAATTTACCGATGTAATATATATTGAAAATCTTCTTGAGATCCAAAAAGTAATATCAGAAGCAACTGGTTGTGGTATATGCATAACAGATAATAAGGGAAATGTATTAACAGAGGTATCAGGCTATAGTGTATTGTTTAGGGTCAAAGAAAACGATGATAAATGCTTTATTTGTCAGACTACTCTTGTGAAAAGAGCCAAAGAAACAGGTGAAATACAGATAAAAGAATGTCCGGAGTTTAACTCTAGATTTGCTGTCATCCCGGTATTTATAAGAAATACTTGTCTTGGATTCTTCTATGTTTCTTCAAAGAGAATAAGGAATCTGGAATATACTCAAAAAGATATTGATGATGTAAAAACTAAAGTGGATATAAGTGAAAAAGATTTTCTTGTTTCAATAGATCTTATAAAAGTAATATCTAAAAATATTGCTGAAAGAGCTTTTCTTAATTATCTTTTTATTGGTGAACTTGTTAGTACTGTGGAGTGTATTTTCACAAAACAGGAACAGGACCAGTTGTTTAATACCTTAAAAAAACATTCTATAATTGGTACAAGTCATGTGAATATCGACGGAAATATACTTGATGTTAACAAAAGATTATGTGATATGTTAGGTTTTAAAAAAGAAGAGATGTTAGGAAGAAGAATTACAGAGTTTATTAATGAAGATGATAGTGAATTAGAAAAAACAGGTGATATGTTGAAAAATTCTTCTGAGCTAAATCATTATTTTGAAAAAACTTTTATAAAGAAAGATGGTTCATTTGCTCATATTGGAATAACCACAACTTTAATAAAATCCAAAAACAAGACTCCGTATTTTTTCTCTTTGTATCATGATATTACTGATAAGGTAAACTTTGAAAAAGATATTATCGGGATATCAAGGTTTACATCTGAAAACCCAAATCCGGTTCTCAGAATAAGAAGTGATGGTATGGTTCTTTATATGAATCCGGCCAGCAAAAAAATAGCCCAGATCTATTCGCTCGAAATAGATAAATATGCAAGACAAGATATAATCGGAATGGTAAATTCTGCTTTTATAAACGGCGAAAAAATTGTACAGATAATCGAACATGATAGGAATTATTATAGATTTACTTTTATTCCTTCAGTTGAAGAAGGTTATGTAAATATTTTTATAACTGATATTACTGAGCTAAAAAGTGCAGAACAATATGCTCTTGATAACGAAAGAAGAGTAAAAGCTATTTCTGAAGCTTCTTTTGAGACTCTACTTATTCATGAAAATGGGAAAATAATTGAAATAAATAATCAGGTTGAGATGATGTTTGGATATAAATCTGAGGATGTTATTGGAACTAATGCAATCAAACTTATTACTGAAGAATTAAGAGATGAAGTAAGAGAAAAAATAAAGAATAATAAAGAAGAATTATATGAGTCAATTGGTATAAAAAAAGACGGCACAAGGTTTTATATTAGGATTCATGGTAAACCATATATATATAAAGGTAAAAATGTTAGAGCCGTCGCAATAGATGATATTGATGATATGAAAAGATTCGAGATATCAAACGAACAATCTCTTAAAAAGTTTAGAGATATTATTGATATGTCTCCTCTTGGGATTTTTACATTTGAATTAAATGACCAGGGAATTCTTATTTTTACAGAAGAGAACAAAGCTGCAAAAGAGATGACCGGGATTGATAGATCATCTGATTACGGTAAAAGCTTTGAAGAAGTTTTTCCATATATGAAAGATTCCGATCTTGGTAAAATATTTAAAGCTGTTGCTGAGCTTGGACGATCCTACAAGATTGGTAAATACGAATATAATACTCCAGTTGTCAACGCTGTTTATGAAATTGCTGTATTTCAAACTGAACCTGGAAAGATCGCTGTTCAGATGATGGATATTACTCAGGGACAAAGATATAGAGAAAAAATAGAAAATCTTAATGTTGAGCTTGAGAATAAGGTAAGTGAAAGAACCAAGCAGCTTGAACTTATTAATAGTGAACTTGAGAACTTTTCGAATATGGTGTCACATGACCTTAAATCACCGTTAAATATTATAAGTGGTTATGCTGATATGTTAGAACTTGAACTTGGTGATAAGATTAACGAAAAAGAGAAGAATTATATAGATAAGATTCATAACGGTATCTCTCGAATGGGTGAACTCATACATGATATCCTTAGATTTTCTCGAATAAATCAGGAAAACCTGAACAAAGTAGACTTTGATCTTTCATCGCTAGTTAAAGGTGTTTTTAACTCACTATTGAAAGAAGAGGACATTAAAAGATATAGATTAGTTATAAGGAAAGATTTTAAAGTCCATGCGGATAAAGAACTAATTATAATAGTTCTCGAAAATATTTTAGGTAATGCGATCAAGTATTCCTCTAAAACTAAAGAACCAGTTGTTGAATTTGGACAGGAAAAGATTAAAGACAAAGAATATTTCTATGTGAAAGACAATGGAGTAGGATTTCCACCAGATATGGCAGAAACCATATTTGAACCATTAAAAAGAGCTCATAAGGATAGTGATTTTTCAGGAACAGGTATTGGACTTGCAACTGTTAAAAGAGTGATTGGTAAGCATGGCGGGGAAGTCTTTGCCGAATCTGATGGAAAAAATGGAGCGAAATTTTACTTCAGATTCGACTAATATACCTTTAAAGAAGCATATTTCGAACACAGATTAATTGTCTTCAACTAATATATAAGCTCAAACTTCATCGAATTAGCGTTGCTAGTCCTTCTTCATTTTTCGCTTATCTATTAGCTTAATCCTTCATAATCTATTATTCTAAACATACTTATTTAAAGGTATTATGAAAAAATAAAGAAAATCAACTAATTTATAGTTTCTACTACTCCGCTAAATATATAACCAGCTTTTTAAAAAAGAAAAATTATAATATAATCAATAAAAAGGTGTCATTTGAGAGGGGAAAATTTTATGAGAGAGTATATTTTAGAGAAGTTGAAGGAACATATAGAAACTGGGAAAAAGGAAATACTTCAGAGTTTTTTTCAGACTGGTAAATCTGGATATGCTGAGAATGATATTTTTATTGGTGTAAGGGTTCCAATGCAAAGAAAGGTAGCAAAAGAGATATATAAAGATATTCCAATTGATAAGATCCCTAAACTGTTAGAAGACCCAATTCATGAAGTTCGGCTTACAACTTTATTTATAATGATACATCATTATGAAAAGAGTAAAGATAATATAAAAAAACATATATATGAAATGTATCTTAAAAACACTCACAAGGTAAACAACTGGGATCTTGTAGATGCCTCTGCTCATAAAATAGTTGGGCGATACATTTATGATTACAATTTAGATAGAAAGATCCTTTATAAACTAGCTGAATCAAAAGATCTATGGACACAGAGAATATCTGTCGTCGCTAACTGGTATCTAATCTCTAAAAATGAAATTGAGCATATTTTTAAAATAAGTAAAAAGCTTCTTGATCATAAACATCATCTTATACATAAAGCATCTGGATGGATGCTTAGAGAAGCAGGGAAGAAAGATATAGGAGCACTTAAAGAGTTTATTAAAGAAAATTACAGTAATATGCCAAGGACAATGCTTCGGTATTCGATAGAAAAGTTTCCTGAACTTGAAAGAAAAAATTATTTAAAAGGAGAGTTTAACCTCTAAGATCTTTTTTAAATTTTTTAAACTTTCTGATCTCTTTTGCCAGTTTTTTATCTCTACTTTTCTTTTCTGACTTAAATTTATAATTTCTCACGGTATTTGTTTTGTTTACTTCTTCTCTTATTTTTATAAAATTATCATATCTATCAGGATCAAGAATGCCATTTTCAACCGCTTCAACAACCTTACAACCGGGTTCGTTTATATGAGTGCAATCTGAAAATTTACAGTTTTTTGCAAATTCTTCTATATCAGGAAAAGAAGACATAAGATTCTCTGAACTTATCCAAAGCTGAAGTTCTCTCATTCCTGGAGTATCGATTATCATAGAGCCACTTGGAAGAAATATCATCTCTCTTTTTGTTGTCGTATGTCGACCTTTGCTGTCTCCGTCTCTTATCTCACCTGTGAGAAAGACTTCTTCTTCAGCAAGATAGTTAATTATTGTTGATTTACCAACTCCAGATGAACCAATAACAGCAAAAGTCAGTCCTTTTTGGTTTGTAACAGTCTTTATAATATCCATACCCGAACCGGTTAATGCAGATATAAGATGAAAATCAACTTCAGGTATTCTTTCTTTAAGATCTTCTAATATCTTTTCACTATCAGGGTTTTTATCGGTTTTGTTGAGAAGTACTACAGGTTTTGCTCCGCTATCAAATGTCGCAGTTATGTATCTTTCAATTCTATTAGCATTATAATTGTCATCAAGTCCGGATACAATAAACACAACATCAATATTTGCGGCTATTACCTGTTCTTTAAATCTTTTACCAGCTATATTTCGAGAGAACTGAGTCTTTCTGGGTACAATACCTTCAATCACACCGTTATCATCATCTAATCTAACTCCAACAAAATCTCCTATAACTGGCATTCCATAATCATCAGCGTATTTATGTAAAAAATGGCCGCTTACTTCAGCCTGTCTTGAACCAAATTCTCCGATAATAGTATATATATCTCGATCTCTTGATAAGATTCTTGCAGGAAATAAATCGGATAGACCTTCTTCTTCAAAGTTGAACGCATGAATTGGATTCCATCCTAATCTTTCAAGAATATCTTTTTGTTTGTCCATTATTTGTTATTCTCCGAAAAAACGTATTAAGTTCCAATTGTCTCTATTATACTATACAACGAATATAAAACAGAATATGTTTAAAAAAAATTTGAACCCTTTGATCAAATATCTTGTTAATCAATCTCAACAGTAGTATCATTATATACGTTGTATAAATGAGTTTAATTGAATATTTTATTTGTTTTAAAAGCATACCTCGGAGGAATATAGATGACAGAAAACAATGAAAGAAATCTGGACTTCATTAGAGAGATAATTAAAAACGATCTTGAAAGTGGAAAACATAAGACTACAGTTACAAGGTTTCCACCTGAACCGAACGGTTTTTTACATATTGGTCATGCAAAGGCGATATGTCTAAATTATGGTATATCAAAAGAAAACGAAGGAGCTCGGTTTCATCTTAGATTTGATGATACCAATCCTGAAAAAGAAGAAGTGAAATATATAGAAGCAATAAAAAAAGATCTTGAATGGCTTGGTGTAGATTGGGGAGAAAACCTTTTTTATGCATCTGACTACTTCGATAAGTTATATGAATATGCAATAATATTAATAAAAGATGGAAAAGCATATGTTGATGAACTTAATGCAGAAGAAATAAGAGAATATAGAGGAACTCTTACAAAACCAGGTAAGAATAGTCCGTATAGGGATAGAAATATTGAAGAAAATCTTGAACTATTTGAGAAGATGAGAAGTGGTGAGGTAGAAGAAGGTAAGATGGTCCTCAGAGCTAAAATAGATATGGCTTCACCTAATATAAATATGAGAGATCCTGTTATCTATAGGATAAAGAATATCCATCATCCAAGAACAGGTGATAAATGGTGTATATATCCAATGTATGATTATACACATTGTATTTCTGATGCTCTTGAGAATATAACGCATTCCTTATGTACTCTTGAATTTGAAGACCATAGACCGTTATATGATTGGTTTCTTGATCAACTGCCTGTACCTTCACATCCAAGACAGATAGAATTTGCCAGATTGAATCTAAATTATACAGTTATGAGTAAAAGACATCTTTTAAAATTGGTAGAAGAAAATCATGTAGATGGTTGGGATGATCCTAGAATGCCTACTATATCAGGCCTCAGAAGAAGAGGATATACTTCAGCTTCTATATGGGAGTTTCTTTCTCAGATAGGACTTGCCAAAGTTGTCAGTACTGTTGATATTGGACTACTTGAATATTTTATCAGACAGGAACTCAACAAGACTTCAGATAGAGTTTTAGTCGTTCTTGATCCTCTAAAAGTCGTTATTACCAATTATCCTGATGATAAGGAAGATGAGTTTGAACTTCCAAACAATCCGGAAGATGAAAATGCTGGTACAAGAAAAGTGAAATTTACAAAAGAACTATATATAGAAAGAGGAGATTTCATGGAGGATCCTCCAAAGAAATTCTTCAGATTATTTCCTGGAAAGGAAGTCAGATTAAAAAGTGCTTATCTTGTCCGTTGTAATGATGTCATAAAAGATGATAATGGTAATATAACCGAAATACATTGTACTTATGACCCGGATTCAAAAGGTGGAAGTGCACCTGATGGAAGAAAGGTAAAAGGTACACTACATTGGGTAAGTGCTAAATATGGTAAGAAAATCGAAGTAAGGATGTTTGATAGATTATTTAATGTTGAGAATCCAGGAAAAGAGACTGGAGATTATATTGATGATCTTAACAGGGATTCTAAAAAGGTTCTTAAAAACAGTATAGCGGAACCAGGAATACTTGAGGCTGAAAAAGGAAAAAGATTTCAGTTTTTCAGACATGGATACTTTTTCTCAGATCCGATAGATTCAACAGAGGGAAGTCCCGTGTTTAATCAGATAGTATCCTTGAAGGATACCTGGGAGAAAGTGAAGAAAAAGTGACATTAATATTAAAACTTGGGATTTTGGAATAAAACTGGATTTCGGATTTTGGGAAGATCAAACCAACCCTAACCCCTAAATCCTAAATCCTAATCCCTGTTTTGCAGAGAGGAAAATATGAAAAAAGTAATGTTTGTTATGTTGATTGTGAGTTTTTTATTTATAAGTGTATATTCTTTAACTATTAGTGAGGTCATAAAAGCTTGGAATCAGGCTCCACCATTTGACAATGCTGTGGGTGAGGTTACCTTTAAAGTGCATAGAGGGACAAGAGTCTATGAATATGAACTTTATACGATACAAAATAACCGAGGACAGAATTTAATAGAAGTAACATCTCCACCTAATGATGCTGGAAAACTATTTTATATGGAAAATGATAATATTTGGATCTTTGACGAAAACAATCTTTTAAATATTAAAGGATTTGAACTTCAAAAATCCTTTTTAGGTAGTGATATTACTTATCAGGAACAAATATCCTTCTTTAATATAATTAAAGATGCAAATATAGAAATATTCGAGGATAAAACTGAAAAAGATTATTTTATTTTAAAAGTAAATAAGAATAGAGCAGGTAAAAATATTATCAAATATGCTTTTTTCTATGTATACAGAGATACAAAATCGGTATATCAGGTAGATCTTTATAATAACAATAATAATCTATATAAAAGGATCACTTTATCTGACTTCAGAAAATATAATGGTGTATATTTTCCATTTTATAAAAAGATTCAGGACATGTTAGTTAAAAAGAATTACACAGAGGTAGTAATAGACGATATGAAATTGAATGTTGCTCTTCCTCCAAATAAAATGGATCTTTATGAACTGCAAAAGCGACTGGAAAAGAATCCACCAGTATTTAAATAAAAAGGAGATAATATGAAAAAGATTTTATTTATATTCTTATTGATATCCATTTCAACCATGATATTTTCTATTACCCTGGAAGAAGTTCAACAAGCATGGGATCAACAATTCCCTTTTGATAATGTTGTGACTGATTTTACTTTTAAAGTACATAGAGGCACAAGGATATATGAATATACTGGTGAATCTATACAAAACAATAGAGATCAGGAACTCATCGAGATATTATCACCACCTGATGATGCAGGTAAGATGTTTTATATGGAAGAAGATGAGATCTGGGTATTTGATGAGGAATGTCTCTTAAATCTTAATGGATTTGAATTACAGGAATCTTTTCTTGGTAGTGATCTTACATATGAAGAAGAGATATCACTTTTCATACTGATGAATGATTCAAAGATTGAAATTTATCAGGATGATCCGAAAGAAGATTTTTTTGTTATCAAAGCGATCAGGAAGAGAGCTGGAAAGAATATAATCAATTATGCATTATATTATGTTTATAGAGAAAATAATAATAACGTTTTCAAGTTAGATCTTTATAATAATCAGAATATTCTCTATAAGAGGATAACACTCTCAGATTATCGAGATTTTAATGGAGTTCAGATCCCATTTTATCAAAAAGTTCAGGATATGTTGGTGAAAAAGAATTATACTGAGGTAATCATAGATAAAGTAGAGATTAACAAAGCTTTGCCACCAAATAAGATGGACTTATACGAACTTCAAAGAAGTCTTCACAGAGGAATTAGTCCTCTCTTATGTAAATAAAACATAGCATTGGTATCCGGTATCTGTTTACAAGTTCGAAAAATTTATTTATAATAATATTATAATATACGAATATATAAGTGGAGGGATAAACGATGAAAAAATTGATATTGCTGACTGTCGTTATAATGAATATCTGTGTATTTTCCCAGGAAAACATCTATACTCTTTCAAATGCTATTGATGATGCTATAAGAAATAATCTTGATTATAGCGTAGCAACATATTCAATTACAGAAAAACAAAAAGATATAGAAAGTGCTATGAAACAATTATCACCAAGTATAGATACATCGCTTGTTTATAATCGTACGGATGAACCGGGAGCCGCAGCTTTTTCAAAGATAGCTCAGGGTGGTTTCAATAATACTTATATGACTCAGATGGCAAATCCGGATGAAGTAGAAAACAATTTATTTGAAGCTTCAATTAATATTCCTATATTTATGGGTGGAACTGTAAGGAATTCAATCAAATATTATTCAGAAATCAAAAAATCAAAAGAGTATGATGTTGAAAGATACAAAGAAAATCTTATATTTGATGTCTTCAGGACTTATCATTCAATAATAATGGCACATGCCGTAACCGTTCTCGCAAGACAATCAGTTGAATCTGCTAGCGAACATGTAAAACAGACAAAGAATATGCTTGAAGCTGGTATTGTAATGAATTCAGATCTCTTAAAAACACAAGTCTTTCTTCATAAACAGGAACAGTTTCTTATAAATGCTGAAAATAATCTCAAGATCGCAAAGATGAATCTTGGATATCTTACTGGAAATTATACTAAGAATGATTTTGAAATTGATAAGAGTATTTCAATACTTGAGTGTGAACATGTTGATATTGAATATTTGATAAATAGTGCTTTGAAAAATAGAAAAGAGTTAATGAGTATACAACAAAATATAAAAGCACTTAGTTATTATAAAAGAAGTGTAGAAGGAAAGAACAAACCTATGGTATATGGTTTTTCAAAGTATTCTCAGAATTCAGAAGATATATTTGAAGATGAGGGTAAGGGAAATACCTCTGGTATTATGTTTGAATACAAACTTGTAGATTTTGGAAAGACAAAAAAAGAATCGGAAAAAATAGATATCAATATTAAAAAGCTGAAAAAGATGAAAGAAGCCTTAAAACAAAAGATAATATTAGAAGTCAATACAGACCTTCTAAACATGGAGGCTGCTTCAAAAAGTATACAGGTAGCAATAAGCAGTGTGGAAAAAGCAAAAGAGATGCAGAGGGTTGTAGTGGATCAGTATAATCAGGGACTTACAACTATTGTTAATCTAACTGATACAGAGACAGCATATAAGGAAGCGAATATGAATTATATTAAATCAGTTTATGAATTTAATGTTGCAAGAGAAAAACTTAAATTATCAGCTTCAATATTAAACTGTGATAGTTTAAACAATAATAAAGATTTAGGAGGTAAATAATTATGAAAAAGATTATTTTGGTGTTTTTATCATTAACGATCATTATACTTACCGGATGCGATAACAGACAATATACAAAAAATAATATAGAGGTTTTACCTGTTGAAGCTGTAAAAATAGTAAATAAGACTGTAAATAGTGAGGTAATAGCAACAGGAAATATCTATTCATCTCATATAATAAAGGTATCTACTAAACTCATGTCAAGAATAGAAAAACTGCCTTTCTCAAAAGGTGATAAAGTGAAAAAAGCTGATCTTTTATTATCAATAGATGCAAATGATGTCAAAGCAAAGATAAGACAAGCTAACGCAGCTATATCAGAAGGAGAAGCAAATCTGATTAAGATAAAAGAAGTGCTTTCACAGGCACAGGCCAATTTTGACAATATAAGTAAAAACTATCAAAGAATGAGTTCTCTATTCAAAAAAGGTTCTATAGATAAAAAAAGATATGATGATACCGAGACTGCTTATAAAATCGCTGCTTCTAAACTAGATCAGACAAAAGCTGAAGAGACCATAGTAAGAGCAAACATCGAAAAGGCAAAAGCGATGAAAGATGAAGCGAATGCGAATCTTAAATATAGTGAATTCTATTCTCCTTTTGAAGGATACGTAGTAGAAAAATATTCTGATGAAGGGAATATGACTAGTCCGGGTATGCCAATTATGGAAATACAGGATCTTGACAAGGTTTTCATAGACCTATCAGTTTCGGAAATGGATATTTCAAAGGTAGAGATTGGTGATACTGTTGAGATATTTGTTGATGCACTTCAAAAAAATATTTACGGGAATGTAAACTCGATCATACCTGGTGGAAATCTCAGAAATCGTACATTTCTTGTAAGAGTGGTCATGGAAAATAAGGATAGAAAACTTTTGCATGGGATGTTTGTAAAAGCAAAGATAATAACTGATTCACAAAATGGTCTTACAATACCTTTTAACAGCGTACTCGAATCAAACAATGATAAATATATCTTTTTAATAAGAGATGATGTTGTAAAAAGAATAAAAATTGAATCTGTTATAGAGAATAGCTATGAGATCCTTATTAAAAACAAGGAAGTAAAAAAAGGCGATCTTGTTGTTGTAAATGGAATACAGAATATTTCTGAAGGTATGAAAGTAAGAGTTGTATCCCATGAAAAAGTAAAAGAATATGGAACACTATAAAAAAGGAGGAGGATCATAATGAATCTATTTAGATTTACAGTAAACAGACCTATTCTCATATTGATGATATTTACCGCTGTATTTGCTGCTGGACTATTCGGTCTGTCTCAGCTAAAAGTGGATCTTCTTCCAACCGTTAACCTGCCAATAATCTCTGTACTTGTCATAAACCCTGGAATGAGTGCAGTTGATATGGAAGAATTAGTCACAAAAAAGCTTGAGAGAGCCTTTTCAGATCTTGGAGCTTTAAAGAAGATAACTTCTTATTCAATGGAAAGTGTTACTCAAATACTAGTCGAGTTCAATTACGGTGAAAAGGATATTGATGTTGGAGCTATTGAGATACAGAGAAAGATAAACGAGGTAAGATCTAATCTTCCTGCAACGATAGAAGAACCTGTGATAAGAAAGATGGATCCTGCTCAGAGACCGATAATGACACTGGCACTTTCGGCTGAAGGTTATGATCTTAGACAGTTAAGATCTTATGTTGAGAATAGACTTAAGACCAGACTTGAAAGAGTGGATAATGTTGCAAGAGTTCTAGTAAATGGTGGTCTTATAAGACAGGTTAACATTCAAATAGATACAAACAGAATGAATCAATATGATCTTTCACTTGATGATGTCATAATGGCTCTTAAAAGTCATAATATGAACATACCTGCAGGTGATATAAAAAATAATGTAAATGATAGAGGATTTCTTCTTAAGACTTATGGTCAGTTTGAACAGATTAATGAGATAAGAGATCTTGTTATAAGATCTGTTGCTGGAGTACCAGTGTATTTGAAGAATTTCGCACAAGTTAAGGATTCATGGAAAGAACCGAAAGGTTATTCTTCAATCAATGGAAAACCTGCAATAACGATGGATGTAAAAAAACAGACAGGAACAAATACAGTTGAGATTGCAAAAGCTGTTAGAGAAGTCGTAAAAGATCTAAAAAAAGATCTTCCTAAAGGAATGGAACTTATAATTGCAAGAGATGATTCTGAATTTATATCACTTTCAATAAGAGGAATAATGGATACTGCATGGCAGGGATTTTTCCTTGGCTTCTTTGTTGTATTATTCCTTATAGGAACTTTTAGACCTGCATATGTAATATTTGTTTCAGTTCCAATCTCTATAATATCAGCATTTTTTGCTATGTATACAGGACATATGAGTATTAATATGGTCTCTTTGTATGCACTGACTATATCTATTGGTGTTAACTTTGATAACTCTATTATTATTCTTGAAAATATAATCAGACATATGGGACTTGGAAAGGATAGACTTGAAGCCGCTGCTGTTGGTGTTGGAGAACTTGCAGCTCCATTATTTGCTTCAACGCTTACCAATGTTGTGGTCTTTGTCCCTCTAACAATGTTAAAAGGTTATATCGGTGAACTTATGAGAACTATGGCTATTACAGCCATCTTTGCTCAGACAGTCGCTTTACCTGTTGCTCTTTTCTTTACATCTACAATTACTCCAAGAATAGTAAAGGAAAAACCAAAAGAAAAGACTGACGTTCCTTTCTTTTCAGGTGTTGTTGGTTTTGTAATAGATAAAGTGGATCTTTTCAGAGAAAAGTATAAGATCGTTCTTTCTAAGGCTATTGATAATAAAGGGAAAGTCATCCTGATAACTCTTGGAACATTTATTGCTTCACTTCTTTTGCTTCCATATATTGGTATTGAGTTTATGCCAAGAACAGATCAGAATGGTTACTTTCTTGATGTTGAGATGCCATCAGGTACTACTTTAGCAAAGACTAAAGAAATAGTATCAAAAATAGAACAGATAATACTTTCAAAAAAAGAAGTAGAATACCTTGTAACTAACATTGGAGGAGACGAGGCTACATCACCACCTCCAAATAAAGTTGCAATGAATCTGAAGTTTGTCAATAGAAATGTTAGAGATAAGACTGCTATTGACTCAGGTAATGCTGATACTGATCTAATAACAGGTCTAAGAAGAGAAATACTATCCAAAGTACCTGGAATAAAATATCTTCAGTTTGTTCAGCCGGCTCCATGGTGGGGTTCAGCTGGTGCACCAATTGAAATAAAACTTTCAGGAAACGATTGGATAAGATTAAACGAGATAGCTGATGAATACGTCCGTGTATTATCATCAGTAGATGGATTATACGATATTCAGAAAAATATTCATCCTGGAAGAGATGAGGTGAAACTAAGACTCAACGAGGAAAAGATGAATGTCTTGGGTATAAGCTATGCACAGGTCGCAACAAGATTGAGAACACTTGTGAATGGTGGTGATACCTGGAATCTTAGAACAGAGTTTAGAAATCATAGTATATTTAGAGACAGAGATATTTTTGTAATAACAAGACTGGCTCCAGAAGATAGGAGAAATTTAGAGCAGATACTTTCCACAAAGATAAAAGCTGCTTCGGGAGAGTATATTTATCTTAAAAATATAGCAAAAATAGAAAAGGCAAGAGAGTTATCAGTCATAACGAAAGAAAATAAAATTAGGACTCTTACAGTAAGTGCACAGACTTCTGATGAACCTCTATCATCTCTTATCTTAAAAAAGACTTTACCGAAAATTAATGATGTTAAGCTTCCGGCTGGAATAAGTATGAAGGTTGGTGGGGAAGTTACAAGGATGAACGATCAGTTCTCTGGAATGACGATCGGATTTATAATAGCAGCCATATTTGTTTATATGGTCCTTGCTGGTCAGTTCGAATCTTTTTTACATCCACTTATTATGATGTTCTCAATACCGCTGCAGATGATTGGTGTATTTTTAGCCTTGTTTATAACCGGAACTACTCTAAATACGACAAGTGGTAATGGTATTATTGCTCTCGTGGGAGTGGTTGTAAACGCTTCTATTGTTCTAATAGATTATATTAATCTACTTAGAAAAAGATGACTTACAATGAAGGAAGCACTTGTGGAAGCCGGATCTACAAGGTTCAGACCGATACTTATGACTGTTTCTACAACATTATTTGCAATGCTTCCAATGGCTTTATCAAACGCTGATGGATCTGATATATACAAACCGCTTGCTATTGCATTTATAGGTGGACTTATGAGTTCAACTGTCATGACATTAGTAGTGGTACCTGTTTTATATGCTTTTCTTGAAGAAAAGTTTGGAAAGAAAGAAATTGAACAACCATCCAATTGATTAAGGGAGGTTTAATATGAAAAAACTTATTATTATTATGACGATTGATTCTGTTGTTGAAGAGATGCATCAGTTTTTTGAAAAAAATACCCAGATGTATTTTGAGATACCAAAAGGAAAAGGAAAATATAAATACTATCATCGAATGGATTCGCATACATGGCCGGGAAGTGTAGCTTCCTTTATGATCCCCATGGATGAAGAGAAGATAAAAGAATTTAAAGAAAGTTTTACATCTTATATGAAAAAGATCCAGACTGAACATTACTGGTCTTATATGGTTGTTCCTATTGAAGATTTTGAGATGTTCGAAGGTGGAATGAACGTATAGGCAAACGAGATGCGTGATGGGTAAAGCGTGAAGCGAAGAAGCACGATGCACCGATAAGAACCGACAAAAGCAGATGTTTCGAAAATTCATTAAGTCGAAGTATCGGGATGTCTGAATATCGGCTTTTAAAAGGAGGTTTTTATGACAATTGAGAGAATGTTAAGGTTAATAGCAGGTCTTTTCATTATGTTATCCGTTGCAGGATATTTGTATTTGAGTCATTACTTTATATATTTTATTGCTTTTATTGGTCTTAATCTTTTTCAATCGGGAATAACTAACTGGTGTCCGATGGTTTGGATACTTAAGAAAGTAGGATTTAAAAGCTGACTTTTCGTAAAGCGAAACGGGGAAAAGTTGGGAAAGGGGAATGGGGAGTGGCGAGTTCCAACCCTAACCCCTAATTCCTTTACCCTAATCCCTGTATTTATGTTATAATTTCTTTATGAATATCCTAATGGTATCAGCAAGTGGTAATTTTTTTGGTGGTGAAAAAGTACTCTTAAATCTTTCAGAGTATTTTAGGAGTTTAGATCATAATGTTGAGATTATTGTTCCTTTTGAAGGCGAGTTTACTTTAGAAATAACCAAACGGAATTTCAAATATCATATTATTCCTATAAAAAATTCTTTTAGTATTAAAGCTTTTTATCCTTTTTATAGATTGGTAAAAGATAATAACTTTGATCTAATACATTCACATGGATATGTGCCTAATCAGATATCAAGAATTATCTCTCAAATAACAGATAAACCTGTTGTTTGTTTGTTGCATGTGATTCAGGATTATAATTGGGAAAATCTTGGAATGAAAAGTTTCTATTACAAAATTCTTGATAGGATGACAAATGCTCTTACCTCAAAGATTATAAACGTAGCAGTATCAAAACCTGTTTCAAATAGTGCTAAATATCTAAAAGCTGAGATAATCTATAATGGTGTTTCAAACCCTGATCAAAGTTATGATTATCCAGAAAAAATCAAGGTTTTTGCAATGGTAGGAAGAATAGTTAACATAAAGGGTATTGATACAGTTTTAAAAGCAATGAAAAAATTGAAAGATCATGATATTAAACTTCTATTATATGGTGATGATATTACTCCTAAAAAGAAGTGGAAAAACAAATATATAAAATATATTAATGAAAACGATTTAAATGTTGAGATGATGGGTTATATAAAAGATCCACAAGAGATATATTCAAGATTTGATGTTTTGATTCACGCTTCAAAAGAAGGGCATGAGGGTTGTCCGCTAGTTTTAATAGAGGCAATGATAAGAAAGAAATTGGTGATCTATTCGAGGATTAATGCTTCTAAGTCTGTAATGAAAAAAAACGGAATACCTTTTTCTACTGACGATGTTACGGATCTGACCGATAAAATAAAAGAGATATTGACCTGGGAAAAAACAAAGATAAAAAATAAAATACAAGCTGATTTTGATTATGCTAATAAAAGGTTTTCATTAAATAAGTTTTTTAAAAAACATGAAAACATTGTTAAGAGGCTGTATGCTAAAAAAAATATTTTATAAGATCTATTTTTCTATTCCTCATAGGATAAGATCTAGAGAATTCTATAAGTTTAAAAAAATTTTAGAAAAAAACAGTGATATATCTAAAGAGAAGGTTATTGAATATCAAATAAATAAATTTAAAGAAATACTTAATATAGCTTATTATTATACTGATTTTTATAGACAAAAATATGATGAAGTGGGTTTTCATCCTTCAATGTTTAAAACAATGGAAGACCTAAAAAAGATTCCAATATTAGAACGATATGAATTGAGAGATAATCTTGAAAGGATGAAAAATAAGAATTTTAATGGAAAACTAAGAAAGAGTTTTACAAGTGGTTCTACTGGAACCCCTACTTTGATTTATACAAGCTCAAAAGGTATACAAAGAGAGTTGGCTTCATTATCACATCAATTTGATAGAATCGGATTTGATTATATAAATTCAGCTAGGATAGAAATTAGAGGCAAAGTTGAAAATGATCATCTATATGATTATATTAAAGAACAGAAAATTCTTCGAATAAACATTTTGAAAATCAATCAAAATACTATTCATAAAATAATTGAAAAAATAAAATCAGTTGGATATGAAAATATATATGGATATCCAAGTGCTATATTTATATTTTCTGAATTGATCTTAAAAAATAAAATCTCATTAAATATTAAAAAGATCATATTTGCTTCTGAGATTCTTTACGATTGGCAATTAGAATATATAGAAAATGTTTTTCCGGATGCAGCAAAATTTTGTTTTTATGGTATGGCAGAAAGAGTTTGTTTAGCTGGTTGGATGAAGGATGATAGAAAATATTATTTTTTACCTAGTTATGGTATAACAGAGTTTGATGACAAAAATTGTATAATTGGCACATCATTAATTAATGATGTTGTTCCATTAATCAGATACAAGACAACTGATATTGCTGGTGAAAAAATCGAGACTAAAGGTTCTTATTTTCCTGTAATCAAAAATATTCAAGGAAGATTAGAAGATATTGTTTATGATATAAAAGGGAATAAGATCCCGCCGAGTTCATTGACTTTTATATTTAAGAATCTTGGTAATTATATTAATAAAACAAAGTTAATACAAAATTCTTTTAAAGAATGGAGTGTGTATTTCGAAACAAAATACAAAAATGAAAAAGATAAAGAAATAGAATTAATTATTGACTCTATGAAAAAGATGTTCGGAAAAGAAATAATTGTTAAAGTTATTTTTTCAGAAGAATTATCAAGTGAGAATAATGGAAAATTTAAATGGGTAGAACAAAAAATAAAAAGATTATAGTACATATAGGTCCATTGCCTCCACCTTATGGAGGAATATCTGTATTTTTAGAAAGGTTAAAAGATCGTTCTAAAGATATTTCTTTTATTGATGAAGATGAAATATTTAAAAATCGGCGATCGATTATGAAATGGCTATTAGAAAAGATCTTTGATAAAAGAAGAAAATTATTTGTTTTTCATTCAGCATATTTAAGAAATAGGTTGTTTTTTCTTTTACTTTCAAAAGTAAGCATACATCAATATGCTCTGGTATTACACGGAAATGGTCTTGAAAATGATTTTAAAAGTAAAAACATATTTTATAAATTTCTAATAATAAAACTATTAAATAATTCTAAATATGTCAGATGCATTAACTCACATATTTATGATTTTGTAAAAAGAAACACTGAAAATAAAAATGTTTTTATAAAAAATGCATTTATTCCACCTGATTTAAATAATTTAGAACAGATATACAAAGGATATCCAAAAGAATTAAAAAACATACTTGATAAGAAAAACAATATTTTTTTAATAAATGCTTCAAGGATAGAATTATATGGAAAAATAGACTTATATGGAATAGACATGAGTTTAAAATTAGTGAAAGAATTAAAGAATATGAATAAAGACGTTTTTCTAATAATTGCTATAGCCGATGAAAAATTTAATTATGATTATATTAAAACTATGAAAAAATATACAAAAGATAATTGTATTGAAGATAATGTTTACTGGTGGCTTGGACAGAAAAAAATTTGGCCGTTATTTAAAAAGATCAATGTGTTTTTAAGACCAACTTACGAAGATGGATATGGTATAAGTATTGACGAAGCAATTATGATGGGAGCAAAGGCTATAGCAAGTGATGTTTGTGAAAGAAATCCAAATGCGATTATATTTAAAAATAGAGATTTTGAAGATCTTAAAAAAAAGGTGTTGAAAATAATTGATTAAAGAAAAATTAAGAATTATATTCCTTCATTTAAAAGATATTAGTTATAAAGGTTTTTTTTATCTATTATCAGCTAATTTTTTGATAACATTTTTATCATTTGGTTCCCAGCTACTTGTGGTAAAGATACTTTCTCCTGCAGATCTGGGTCGAATAAAGACAATGCAATCTATAATTTCACTTGTAAGTATATTTGCAGGTTTAGGTTTGAATACAGCCGTTTTAAAAAACTGTTCAGATCTAAAAATCGGTAAAGATGATATTGAGTTATTGAAAAATTCAATAATAATAACTTTGATTCCAAGTTCAATTATTATATTAATAGTCTATATACTTTCTTTTTATAATTTAATATCACCGGATAATATAATAAACAAAACAATGAGATTATATGTTTTCCTTATTCCAACAAGTGTCATAAGTACATTGATCTTAACTTATTATCAGGCCAAGAAAAAAATAAAAAAAGTTTCTTATATACAATCGATCATTAAGATATCGGGAATGCTATTAATTGTTTTAATGTCATATTATTTGAGCTTATATGGATTTATATACGCTAATCTAATAGTAGGATTATTATCTGTTAGTATTTTATATTTAATGATACGTCCTGGATTTAAAAAAGGTATAGAATTATTAAAATATTGGAAAATAAATTTTCAGATATCAAAATGGAGTATGCTTAATAATGGACTTGGTACATTTCAAAATTATGCTGATTTGTATGTAATGAATTATTTTTTGACTGACAGATCGGAAATAGGTATATATAGTCTTGCAAAGATCTTTATTCTTGGTTTATCACTTGTTACTACCACGGTACAAAATATATCAACACCATATTTTTCAGAAAAGAGTGAAAATAAAATTGAATACAAAAGAGTCTTATTTAAATATCAAAAATTATTATTATTAATAACTGGAATATTAGCTATATCTGCTTGGTTTATCAGTCCATTATTTATAAGACTGATCTTTGGAGATGAATATATTAATAGCATAATATATTTTCGTTTGTTATTATTTAAATATTTTTTATGGAGTGGATATTCTCTTTATGGTTCAGCCTTGATTGGAATAGGGGAGTTGAAATATAATTTTATTTATTCGTTTATTGGTTTTATTTCTTCACTCACATTATCTGTTATTTTCATAGAAAGATTTCAAGTAAAAGGTGCCGCATATGCACAAATTGTGGTTGCCTT
The DNA here is from genome assembly GCA_002869225.1 of Candidatus Muiribacterium halophilum. Classification (GTDB taxonomy): domain Bacteria; phylum Muiribacteriota; class Muiribacteriia; order Muiribacteriales; family Muiribacteriaceae; genus Muiribacterium; species Muiribacterium halophilum. The sequence continues at coordinate 19,477 of PKTG01000039.1, forward strand.
GATAATATTTGCAATTTATAATTTTACTATAAATAAGATTATAAAGAATCATTTCAAAAACAATAAAAATTAAATCAAAGATAGAAATTTATCAGCTATATTCTTAATATCAAAATTTGATAAGATTTTATTTTTTTCCATTTGATTAAAATCTTCATAATTGGCATTGTAGTATTTTAAAAACTTCTTTTTATCAAAATGATTTTGCGATAAATTAAATATAGGTCTTTTAGCCAGAAGATAATCAATAGTCTTACTTGGCGATTGATTTTCTGAAGAATTTTTTATATTAATCAAAAAATCCATTTTAGAAAGTTCATATATACAATCCTTTCTATCAACTATATTTTTAATAATAATATTTGAAGATTTGTTTAATAGATCTTTAAGTACTTTATAATTCTCAAGATTATTCAAATCTGTATAAATAATAAAATTAAAGGGTTTATCAAATTTTATTAAAAAATCAAAAAAGTTAACAGGGTTACGAAGTTTTTCATAAAAAGATCCAGCATAACAAAAAGTAGGGATATTATGTTTTATATACGAACCGATTTTTATATCATTTAAATTAAAACCTTGAGGTATTACCTTTATTTTATTTTTAGATTTATAATCAAGATATGAAGAGACAGCTTTCTTAGTAGGAACTGAAATATAATTGAACCTTTTAAGAATACTTTTTTCAAATAATCTATAATAAAAAATTTTTGGAGTTAAATCATTATAATAAAAAGGGTCTCCGTAATCAGCTACCTTTATTTTTGCAATGTTATTATCAAAAAAAGAAGAATAAAATACAGCTGCATGAATGTTTATTGGAAGTCCAATGGATACACAAATATCATAATGTTTTTTTAAAGAAATTATTTTATGAGCTAATAGAAATCCATATTCAAAAGTCGTCCCGCCAATATAAACAAATTTCAATAAATTTTTATAAACTTCTCTTAAAAGGTTTTTAATTTTTAAAAAGCTGTTTCTTTTTGAATTTAAAGAAATGTTTTTAGTTAAAGAATTGTTAAAAGAGTTTTTTTTATTTAAAAAAATACCAGATTTCACTTTTTTTATATTTATACTAAAACAATTTATAAAATCGGAATAATCAAAATCATTATCAGGTATCAATAGATCTATATTGTTACCCCTACGAGCAAGTTATTTAACAAGTTCGGTAGTTCTAAAAGCTCTTGGAGAGATCTCTGGATAAAAATAATAAGTGACTATCAATATATTCTTTGTCATACTATATTTATTATACTATAATAAATTAATAATATGTAGTTAGAAAAATCTAATGAAAGGTTCAAATATCATGAAGAAAAATATTTTAATGATTGGGATTATAATATCTTTATTTTTTCTAATCTCATGTCAGAAAAAGACACAGGTAGGAAAAGGAATAGAGTTTATAGGAGAAATAAGACCTGAATATTCAGATAAAAAAGCTATAAACGAGGTTGGTGGAGATATTATAGAGGATCGTGGACAATTAAAGATATTTAGTTTAGATAAAAAAACTGAAACAGCATTGATATTTAGTAATCCAAAGATACTTCAAAGGATTTGTTTTGCTAACTGTAAGATCTTAGAAGGTGCAATAGAGATGTATAACATGGATGAGACTGATCCTGATAATGTTATAAAAAGCGGTAAAGTGCCGGAAAAAATATCAAAATATTTAAGCCATGGAAAGCTACCTGCATGTCCGTCAGGTGGAGAATATACCTATAGTGAAAAAACTGGAGTGTTGTGCTCAATTCATGGAAATATTGAAAATAACAAAAAGCTCGATGAAGAACAAAAAGTTGGGGTTGTAGCATATGCATGGAAGGAAATAATAAATAATAGTTATAAGATAAAGGAAATATATGAAAAAGATCTGAAAGAGATCTATCAAATACTTAAATCAGATGAAGTAGCTAATAATCTATATTTTTTAAATGAAAAACCTGATTACAAGATCAATTTTATCAATACAGTTGAAGAAAAAAACTATAAAGAAGATAAGTTTCAAGCTGTAATAGATGGAAAAGCTTCTATATATTCTAATTTTATAACCCAGCGTGGAGAATTGGTTTTCACTTGCCAGAAAGAATTCTTTAGAAATAATAATGGTGAAGAACTATATTTTATTCTTGGGTATAATTTTAATAAATAGGATGTTTGAGGACACCGGTTATAAAAATATGTTTGTGAACTTGATTCATTAATTAGCAACTTTCAATAATATCTAGATAAAACATAATTTTATCAAATTTTAGTACTAAAAAGGCAGTTCACAAAAAAAATATTATAGATAAATATAGTATTGATAAACTAATGTTAAAAAATGTATAATAAGTTATGTTTATAAGACAAAGTTATACAAAGTGCATAAAAATATTGATAATTGTATTTATCATACTTATACCATTAAATTTTTTTTTACATTCGAAGATTCATTCAATTCAAGAAAACAGTATTTTAAAATTAAATAAGATAATAACAGATAATTTTAAAAATATATTATTGTTAAATATTAATAATTCATTATCAATTGAGAATTTTATTGAAAATTCTGAATTTGTTACAAGAGAAGAAATAACTAATTTCGTAAATACATTAAATAAAAATAATAAAAATTTAATAAACTTTTTCTTTAAAAGAAATGGATTTCAATATTCCTGGAAAGAAACAGGTAATAAAGACTTTTTTCTGAAAAGATACACTGAGATCCCTTTAGGATTATCAGAATATAAATTAAACGGAAAAAGATATCTTTTATATAAAAGTAATATAAAAAAAAATAATTCATATCAAAGTATAGTTGTAAAATATGATTTCGAAAAGATGAAAAAAAATATTGATAACGATCTTTTAAATTATATTAAATTAGATTTTTCCATAGAAAATAAAAATAGTAATGTGAATAAAGATAGTTTAAAGTTTAAAATTCTAAATAAAACGTTTATTTCAACAATAGAAAGAAAAAGGTCTACATACTTAGAAAATTATTTTTATCTTTTTGTTTTATTCGAGTTGTTTCTTATAATAATTTTTGTATCTTATGTATTTTATCGGAATACAATAGATTATTTAAAAAAACAGCAATTATTGAATGAAAATCAAACAAAGATCATTACTGATTTAGATCATAATTCTTTTTTGAAAATAAATAAATATGGTTTTATAGAAGACTTTAACAAAAAAGCTGCGGAAACTTGGTGTTTAAAGTCTGAATCTAACGGAGAAAAAAGTTTTTTTGATCTTATATATGATGAGAACTCAAAACAAATATTCAGATTTTTTCTATTAACCAAACCTGAATATGATGAAAATAGGAATCTATTTATTATTCTAAAAGATCGAAAATGTAACAAGATACCAACTAGTATAAGCTGGGAATACATGGAATTAGAAGGGAAAAAAGATAAGATAATCTTCCATATAGAAGATGTTAGTTAGAAACTTGAAAAAGAGAAGACGATAGAAACATTGAATAATACATTAATAAGCAAAGGGTGTGATCTTAGCAGTTTGCTTGAATCAGCTGATATAATCGAGAATAATCCAGATGATTTTGATGCTATTATCCGAGAGATTCTCGTGTTAATAAAAAGATTGATAAATCCTGAAAAAGAGATATATTTTGAAATCTTATTTAATGAAAAAGTTATATTGAAAGAAGAAAATCCTAAAGAAATTGAATTTAAAAGTTTTTTTAAGGAATCTAGTACTAATTCAATTGAAATGAAATTATTTTATCATACAGTTGATGAAAATAAGATATTTGAAAGAGAACCACTAATTAAAAACATTATTGAAAGATTATTAAGAGTAAATGAAAGAATAATATATCATGAAGAACTTGAAATGACTAATAAGAACCTTGAAGCTCTCGTTGAGGATAGAACAAAAGATTTGGCTGAATCTATAAAGGAATTGGAAAGCTTTTCTGGTGCTGTATCACATGATCTACAAAACCCAATAATGATGATTCAGGGATATACCGAAATGTTATTTCATGAAAAAGATGAAAAATTAAAAGAAAAGTATATTAAGAAGATTTTGTCTGGCTGTAAAAGAATGAAAAGTCTTATAAATGAACTTTTAAATCTTTCACGAATATCTCAACTTACCCTAAACAAAAAGGTTACCAATCTCTCAGAGATGTTTGATGAAATAATAGAAGAATCATTTTCTGATACTGATAATTTTATTGATTTTAAGGTTATGCCTGATCTTTTTGCTAATGTTGATAAAAGTATGTTTAAAATCGCTATGGAAAACATAATATCAAACGCTGTTAAATATTCTTCAAAAAAAAATGACCCTGTTATTGAATTTGGAAAAGATAATATGGGATATTATATTAAAGATAACGGTGTAGGATTTAATATGAAAGATTATGATAAACTATTTAAAATCTTTTCAAGATTGCATTCGAGAAATGAATTTATGGGTTCGGGTATTGGATTACACACCGTAAAAAGAATAATCGAAAGACATGGTGGGAAGATATGGGCCGAATCAGCCGAAGGAGAAGGCAGTATTTTCTATATAGATTTGGATGAATCTTAACAAAAGGTAGCCGGTCCTTTTTTA
>PKTG01000124.1 GCA_002869225.1 Candidatus Muiribacterium halophilum
AATGGTGGTAAGTCGTTTGATTAAACAATTTATAAAATAAGATTCTATAAATTAAAGGTATTATGGAAAACAGGATTTTAAAATATGTTGGATTTTAATTAAGTTCCTTATAGGTCAATAAATTCTTTTAAAGAAATTGCTTCAACTTTATCACTTAAACTATACCTTTTTTCGCCAGGATATATTATGAAACCTTTTTCTGCATTTAAATCATCCATACTGATTTTTAGACCTTTGCTTAATTTCGGAGTCATACTTAATTTAACCTCTATTGCTGTAATACTATCGTTTTCCTTCAAAACCAGATCGACCTCATTTCCAGTTTGAGTCCGATAATAATAATACTCAGTTTTATTATCAAGATTCCTGATTATCTGTTCAATAACAAAACCTTCCCAGGAAGCACCAGCCATCGGAAAACCAAGTAAAGAGTTCAAATCTTCAATATTGTGAGTTAGATGAAACATTCCGCTATCTATTATAAAAAATTTTGGTGATTTTGTTATTCTCTTTTTCAGATTTACATAATACGGGGAAAGTCGTCTTACTAGAAAAGTCTCTTCAAATATTTCCATATAATTTCTGATAGTGGGTGCAGAAAGACCAAGACTTCTTGCTATTTGCGATGCATTCCAAACCTGTCCATGATAATGAGATATCATTTGCCAGAATTGTTTTAATTTCTGTGAAGGGATATTTATTCCAAACTGAGGAATATCTCTTTCAAAAAAAGTCTTTAAAAAAGCACTTCTCCATAAAAAACTATTACTATCATTTTTTGCAAGAAAGCTTTCAGGATAACCACCACGAAGCCAAAGTCTGTTGATCTTTTCTTTATCATCTCCTGTTTCCAAAAAATCAAAAGGATTCAGAATATGTTGAATAATCCTGCCAGCAAGACTTTCAGATGTATTTTTCTTTAAAGTTGATGAAGAAGAACCTAGTAGGATAAAAGCTCCATTCCTTCTTTTTTTATCAATATGAGCTCGGATTATAGGGTACAATTCCGGTTTCACCTGAATCTCATCAATTATTATTGTCTTTTCTTTATTATTTTCAAAAAAAAGCTCTGCATTGTTTATAATATTAAGGTCTGAAGGTAATTCCAAATCCAGATATATTGTATCTTTATTTTTATTTTCTAATATTTTTTTTATATCTTTAGCAAGTGTAGTCTTTCCTACCTGTCTTGAACCTAGGATTGAGACAACTGGAAATATTTCCATTGAATTAAGTATGTAATCTGTTATTTTTCTTTTTATCATACTTTAATTATAACAAATTATTTTCATTTATCAATGTTTTATTTTGATTTTTTGTTTGTAAATTGAAAGTGTGATTTTCAATTTTCAATGTTTATCAACGTTTTTTTAAATTTCTATTTTCATTTTTTATTTTCAGGAATGACAACCTGAGACGAAGACCGGGATAAAAATGAGTGAAATAAATTTTCAAAAACGTAAAGCTAGGAGGGACTTTAGTTTTTGAAAATAACAAGAATTAACAGGAAGTTAATTCGAAGTGGTTATTAATGAATGAGATTTAACTCAAAAAACACTGTGTGTTAGATACAAGAAAGTTTCGCTCGTAGTACTTACCCAAAACGATTCACGTGCGGAGAGTGAAACAGAACTCCCGTTAACACCGATTAGTGTTTTGAAGTAATTTATATAGAGTTTTCTCCCGTTGAAGTGTAAGTATAACTGGAGTAGATGATGTTTTTTCCTTCGAAATTTTCTTAATAAGAGATTTTGTTAAGGTCAAATCATTATATCCAGGTTTTTAATGCTTTTAGAACTTGTAACTGGCAAACGACACGTTTGTTTGCCAAATCTTTTATAAATTTTTTCCTCATGAAATCATTAAAGGAGTAAGTTTTGAATAATAGATTATGCAGAATTCGACTAATAGATAAACGAAAACTGAAGAAGGACTAGCACCGCTAATTCGATGAAGTTTAAGCTTATATATTTGTTGAAGACAATTAATATATGTTCGAAATGTCCTACTTTAATGATTCCTTAATAGATTCTCTGCTTCATCAACGTTAATCTCACCTTGTCTTAGCTTTTTAAGAATATCTTTTGCAGGCGGGATCTCTCTTTTTTTATCCAGTTCATAAAACAGTTTATCTATCCTTGCTCTAACAGTAGGATAAGAGACTTTAAGTTCTCTTTGAACCTGCTTTAGATTCCCCCTTGCTCGCAGAAAAGTATCAAAAAGCTTATGAAACTCTTCATCCAGTTTACAAACCGGACAAAGATTAAACTCACCCGATACCTCTGTTCCACAATCCGGGCAACTGAGTTTAACAATTACCATAGTCTGTCCACACGACGGACAGGAATGAGGAAGAGTCGTCATCTACTTTTCCTCCTGATTAGTATTTTTCATTGATAACTTAATATCTCCAGCCATAGTCTTTAATTTCATAGTGTTATTTGTTTCAATATCACCAATTTTTCCGGAAAATTTATGGAAAGTGAATCCTTTATCGTTGTTCTTCCCTTTTGGCATAAGAGCGTTATCGATCATTATTTTTCCCGCCATAGTTGAGGCAAAAAGCTCTGAGGAAATCTTTTCAGGGATATCCAATTTGATAGAACCACCCATTGTTTTTGCATTAAGTTCTTCTTTCCAGTTAGGGAGCAATGAAATACTTATATTTCCGCCCATTGTCCTTAATCTTGTTTTATAAAAAACATTTTCAGCTATTATGTTTCCACCCATTGTCTTGAGGTCACATTCACAATTTAATTCATCCGAGAAAATCTGTCCACCAAGTATTCTTACCTTTAAAAAGTCTACACAATCAGGTATTGCGATTTTTAATCCGTTACCAGAGTATCTCATTATCACAGACTTTTCTTTTTTATAGACTCTTATACCAGAATCAGATGATAATATTTTTACTTCATTTCCTTCTACAGAATTTATAACAAGGTCTCCTATAGCGGTCTTTAATGAAAAAATACTTAGCTCGGTATCGTTTTCAAGAACAATAGAAGGTCCACTGACAGAGATTTCCTCATAATCTTCCGGTATATTGTTGTTAAGATCGTTTATTGCGTTTTGAATAGTTGGTCCTATATCAGAAAGACTTTCTGTAATAATCGGAGTTATACTATTAATATTATCCACTATAGTATCTAATATAGACTTGGATGATTCGTTATGTCCTTTATTTTCTTTTCCTTCATGAAGTGCGTTTAAAAGTCTTTCAGCATCCTCAACATTTATAACACCTTCCTTAAGCATATTTAGTATTTCTCTTTTTTCTTCTGACATAATTCCTCCCGATTTTCTATTAAGAACCTTTATCTTTATATATTATAAAGTTTCATTTTACATTTTGTCAATTTTTTATTTCTATTTTTCATATTTTTATTAAAATCAATCCGATCGCAGTTCGGTAGCAGGGAACGGCAGGAAAACAGCCAATTAAAAATTATTAATGAATAATGAAAAATTAAAAAACACAAATTATATAAATAACTAATCGGACCCGGCGTACGAATAGATATAATCTATTTGGAGAGAAAGTGGTTTTTCACACTTTATCGTGCCGAACTTAACTCCCCACCATCGTAGAGAATAAGCAAAGTGTAGAAGTAGAATAATTCTCAGCGGGTGATACCGGAGAAAGATTCTCAAAATTCTGACTCTGTTTCATTAGGGAAATTTTGAGAACGTCGCAGGGAGCAGGACCCGTGGAGTATAAAACAGATTCTATAATAAGATCAAAACATTATATCTAAGGG
>PKTG01000016.1 GCA_002869225.1 Candidatus Muiribacterium halophilum
CCAATATTCTCAAGATGATCACCGATTCTCTCAAATACATTGATCATTCTCACAAAGATGAAATTAGAACGAGTTATACAGGTTCCTTCTTTTAATCTTGCAATATTGTTCTCGGATACTCTTTTAGCAAACAGATCAATCTCTTTTTCATTATCCGTTAATCTTGCAAAGGCTTTCTCATCACCTGATAGTATGTTTATAAGTTCTGAATATGATATTTCAATAAGTTCTTTCATATTATCGAGTTCTTTTTGTGCCTGATCAGAAAATTTGAGTTTATTTTCTTTAATATCAGAGAAAAGTCTTTGAATCTTTTCAGCAAGGTCACCTATTCTTTCAGCATCGTTAACACAGTGGATTAGTCTTGGTATTCTAGCAGCCTGTTCCTCACTCAGTTGTCTTTCAGAAAGTCTTATTAAATATTCAGTAATATCTTCTTGAAGGGTATCAACGACTTCTTCTTTTCTAAGTATTTTTTCTGATTTTCCTTTTTCATTTCCTGTTAGCTCTGCATAGGCTCTGAATACGTTTTTAGTTGCTACGGAAAGCATGTATTTTATTTCATAAATCGTCTGATTAAAAGCTAGCTCTGGAGTTTCCAAAAGATGTTGTTCAAGATAAGTAACTTTTTTCTTCTCACTTTCATCAAGTGGAAGTATTTTTTCGATAACCTTTGCAAAAAGTCCTATAAAGGGAAGAAATGCAATAGCCATAAAGATATTAAAGAAGGAATGTGCCATTGCTATATGTTTTTCAATATTAACCGGTTCTGATTGTAGTACTTTTCCTGGTGTTATATTTTCTATGAAATAAAGAAAAATAGGAGTATCTTTTATTGTCACATATAGTAAAACCGTCATTAAAGCTGCACCAGTTATATTGAAAATAGCATGAAACAGACCAGCTCTTTTAGAGTTTCTGTTAGCAGGTATTGATGCAAGTACTGCTGTTATTGTAGTCCCAATATTATCTCCAAGAATAAGAGGGAACGCTGTCCAGAAAGATATCAAACCTGAACCGGCAAGTGCCATTGTAAGTCCGATTGTAGCTGAAGAACTTTGAATGATAGCTGTGATGAGCGTTCCTACAAATATCGCACCTAAGACGCTACTAAGTGGCATTACTCCACTAACCGGAGTACAATCAAACATTCCAAAAAAGCTCCTGAAAGTCTCGCTATCTCTAAGTGGATGAAGAGCATTACTCATACCTTCCATACCTATAAAAAGGAGACCAAATCCAAAGATGAAATCTCCCCAGTTTCCGAGTTTTTTATTTCTAAAAAGTAGCATAAGAATAATACCCACAATAACAGCAGGATAGGCCATGTTTTTGATCTTCAAAGCGATTATCTGACCGGTAATCGTTGTTCCAATATTTGCTCCCATGATTGCTGCTATAGACTGTCTTAAACCAAGAAGTCCTGCATTTAAAAATCCAACTATCATAACCGCACAGGCACTTGAAGACTGAATAACCGCGGTTGTTACAGCACCAACAATAAGTGCCATTACCCGGTTTCTTGTCAGAAAGTTTAATATTTGTTTTAATTTACTTCCCGCTATTCTCTGAAGTCCGTCGCTCATTGTCTTCATTCCAAAAATAAATATTGCAAGACTTCCAAGTAGGAATAGGATCAGTCCTTTAGGATCAACACCTAAAATATTGATCTTAATAGAAGGGAAGAAAATTCCAGGATAATTAACATTTATTAGAATGGGATATTTGCCTGTATCTTTATCAAGTGATATTGAAGTAGCGGCATTTCCATCAGTATCTGAAAATACAGTCTCAGGGAAAGCCGTAGCATCTTTTGAGATACTGCTGTCAAATTTAACTTCTATTCCTTCAATTGGATTTCCGTTTTTGTCAAAAACTCTTACTCCAACTGGCTTTTCAACTCGATGATTAACAAGAGCTTCCTGACCTTTTCCAAAAACAATTATTCCATAATATATTTCAAATTCTGTGAATATCTCTTCATTTGAATCTAATATTTCCGCTTTGATTTTAGCGGTTCCAACAAAATTCTCCGAGGATACCTGAACTTTGATCCTACCACCTTCATCTGTGATTTTTGTTGTAGAGAATAATTTATAACCATCTTTTCTGAAAAATACATCTTTTGTTCCAGAGATCGTGAGTTTTACCGGTATATTTGGAATGGCTTGACGATTTCCTTTTCCTCCTAAAAAACCGGATATTCTTTGACTTTCAACTACTAATTCTATATTGGAACTATCATTACCAGGTTTTAAAAACTGATGATCACCTCTGACTTTTACTATTTTATCCGGGAAGAGGTCTTTTTTTGAACATCCAGCTAGAAATAAAGTGAAAATAACGAGTGATAGAGCAAGTATCTTTTTCATAATACTCTCCTTTAAGAGGAAGAATCTTAAATTCTCAAACTCGAGTTCAAATTAACATAGCGAAAAAAGTAATTCAAATATTTAAACAATAATTATTTTGTCAGCAGGTAAAAAAAGTATGCAATTGATAAAAGTAGCTTATAACAATAAAAAAATATAAAATAAAAATTCATAAAAAATTATTATATAAATAAAAATTATATTTTTGGAGGGTAAATGAAAAAGAGTAATATTTTATTTTTAATTTTGATCATTTCTATGGTGATCACTTCATTTTCGGCGGATCTGTTTCCAGTAAAACAAAGAGGTAAATGGGGGTTTATTGATAAGACTGGTAATATCGTCATAAAACCTGTTTACAAAGATGCGACTATCTTTATTGATGGTCTTGCAATGGTAAAACACCGAAACAATCTTGTAGGCTATATTGATGAGACTGGAAAAGATGTTATCGAGGCTAAATTTAAAGGTGGCGCTTTCTTCTCAGAAGGAAAAGCTATGGTAATGGAAAACAGAAGAAAAAATGCAAAGTATATCTATATAGATAAGAGTGGAAATCCAATTTGTGATAAGAAATTTGATGACGGTGGTGAGTTTAGAGAAGGTCTTGCACCTGTCAAGATAGGAAACATCTGGAAGTATATAAATGATAAAGGTGAATTTGTTCTTGATAATGAAGGCTTTGGATATCAGGATGCAGGCATCTTTTCTGAAGGACTAGCTCCTGTATTTGCTGGTAAAGGTAATGACATGAAATCATATAATTATTACTACATAGATAAAGATGGAAATGAAAAGATCAAATTAGAAACAGGTAAATATATGGCAGTATCAAAGTTTTCAGAAGGACTTGCGGCTGTTATGTATAATCGGAGATGGGGTTATATAAATAAAAATGGTGAGTTTTTAATACCTGCTAAATATGATTTTGCACATGATTTTCATGGTTCAGTAGCAGCTGTTATTGATGGCAATAATTGGATGTTTATAAACAAAGAAGGAAAACAGATATGTGATAAAAAATGGGGAGGCTCAGGTTGGGCTCCTGAATTTTATGGAAACTATTATAAAGCCATATCAAGTAAAAGACAGCAGGCTTCCTCAATGGGTCATAGATTATTTGGTGGAGCTATGCCAATGTTTAACCAGTCAATAATCGTAGATATAGATTATTATAAATCAGTTCCATATTTTTTGGATGATTATGCTCCTATGCTACTACATGTAAACACAAGAAAAAGACAGGCTCTTTACGGTTTTGTAGATAAGACTGGAAAAGAGGTGTTTAAGAAGAAATACGATATGGTATGGCCTTACCATAATGGACTTGCAAAGGTAAGAGTTGGGAAAGATAAGTTTGGTTATATTGATATATC
>PKTG01000063.1 GCA_002869225.1 Candidatus Muiribacterium halophilum
GTGGAGTATAAAACAGATTCTATTAAGATCAAAACATATATCTAAGGGTTTAAAAAGATTTTTAAAGAATTATATCTGTGAAAATGCACGGCATTTTCACGAACCTTTAAGATACCGACTTATCAAAGTTTCTTTGCGAGCCTTATAGCCGCAACAAACGACCCTGTATCCGCTACGCCTTTCCCAGCTATATCAAACGCAGTCCCATGATCCGGCGATGTCCTCTTTATCCCTGTTCCCCAGGTGACGTTCACACCATCGTCAAAATTATTCATTTTAAACGGAATAAGACCCTGATCATGATACATACAAACCACCATGTTGTATCTCTTCTTAGCTACATGATAAAAAAGTGTATCAGCTGCAAGAGGTATCTTTGGGACTCTATTGTCATCAAAACTCTTTAGTGCATCGATTATATGCTTTTCTTCTTCTCCTATGTTTCCACCTTCTCCTCCATGAGGATTTAGTGAACATACAGCCATAGAAAGATCATCTCCATAGACCTGATCTCCAAATTCAAGAGCATGTCTTACAGTCTTTGCAACAGCTTCCTTTGTTATAAGTGAAGGAACATCCTTTATACTTTCGTGTATACTTACAAGTATTACAGAAAATTTAGGAGAATACATTATCATAGAAAATTCTTTTCCATAACCGGATGATGCAAACACCTCGGTATGACCTGGAAATCTTATTCCAGCTTTATACCATGATTCTTTACATATAGGCAAGGTTATTATAGCATCAGCTTTTGACTCTTTATAGAGCTCTATCGCTTTTTCAACAGCTTTATAGGAAAAAAGTCCTGCTTCTTTTGTGATCTTACCTGTTTCAATATCATAAGGTTTAAGTACATCGAGTATGTTTATCTTCCACTCTAAAAGATCATCTATATCTTTTATATAATTGATATCTTCTTCGATCGAGAATAGTTTTGTATAATTTTCAAATACTTCTTTTGAACCAACGAGTACAGTTCTCTCAAAAAGCTCCTTATATTTACGATAGGATTTAAAAAATAGTTCAGGTCCTATACCGTTTACATCACCGGGAGTTATCAGAAGCGTTGACGATCCTTTCTTCAATGTCCTCTCCTCCTCTTATATTTACTTTAAGCTGTGCACACTCAACATCATCCATAAGCTCAACGAGCTTAAAATAATCCTTTTCGGTACAGACTATACTATCTATCATATTCTTTTTACAAAACATATTTATCCTTTTAATATCATCTAAATCGTATATACAATGATCGTTAAAAGGCATTCCGAAGACCTTGCTTTCAGGAAGTCTTTTCCTAAGCATATTAAAGAAACCTTCAGGTTTTGCTATTCCAGCAAGGGCTAATATTCTTTTGCTCTCTTTAACTCTTTCAGAAAGAGATAGTTCATAACTCATATCAAAGATAGCATCTTCATCAAAATATTTTTTCAGATCCTCGTCTTCTCCGGCGATCTGATCCTGTCTTTTGATAACTGCTATATGAGCTCTATCCAGGTTTTCTATAGGCTCTCTCATTATTCCAAGAGGAAGTATCTTCTTATTATAGAACATCTCTTTACCGTCTACACATACTATATCAAGGTCTCTTATGAGTCTCCAATATTGAAAAGCATCATCCATTATTACAACATCAAGAGAATATTGCTCAGAAAGTCTTTTGGCTATCTTAGCTCTGTATTTACCAATTGCAACAGGTACCGAGGTCTTTTTTGCAATAAGCCATGGTTCATCACCTGACTCTGATATATCCATAAGCATACTATCGCCATCCGAGACAATCCCCTCTTTCTCTTTGCTTTTATATGCTCGAAAGACGACTCCTACCTTGAGTCCTTTTTTCTTTAATCTCTGTGTAAGCCATATTACAAAAGGAGTCTTACCTGTACCACCAGCTGTTATGTTGCCAACACTTACGACAAAAGTATTATCGATCTTAACTTTTTTAAGGATGTTGTGTTTAAAAAGATAGAATTTGATCCTGTTTAATATGAGATAGATAATAGACAGAAAGAAAAATATGACTTTTAGAAATATATTATTTGTGTAGATCAGATCCCTTTTCATAAATCCTTTCCAACTTTCTGACCATTGGTCTTATATCGAATCTTCTCCTGACGATCTTCACATTTTCAAGAGATATCCTTTTATATCTTTCATGGTCATTATATAGGTCAATTATTTTAGTAGCAAACGTTTTATGATCATTAAAATCTTCTATAAGATTTTCCTTCTGAGTGATCTCCTCACCTATACCGCCAACATCTGAGGCAATGACAGGAATACCACAGCTCATACACTCAAGAATAGATACCGGGATATTCTCTTTATGGGTCGCAAAAGCTCCTATATGTATATGCTCTTTAAGATAACCTGCTACATCGACTATATTACCCGTAAAGACGACTATATCCTTAACACAAAGCTGCTCTGCAAGGTCTTCAAGATGCTGTCTCTCTGAACCATCACCGATAAGATGCAGTCTGGCATCAATACCACTCTCATTTATTACTCTTAAAGCTTTTATAAGCGTATCCTGTCCCTTAAGTTCATGAAGTCTTCCAACACAGCCTATCTCAAGCATATCAAGGTTTGAGATATCTTTACAGACAGGTTGTTCACTCATTGTATCTATACCTAACCTGACTCCCATCATACGGTTCTTTTTAAGAATATTCTTAAAATACTCTGATTGAAACCTCGAAAGCAATATCACATGTGGTAATAACCTATAATAAAAAGGTCTATCTATTCCATGCATAGTACCTATAATATACCTATCTGAAAACTTTGAGAGTACCCCTGAGAACAATGCAGCTCTATTTAGATTTGCATGTATCACATCATATTTTCGTGAAATATAAAAAAGCTTTAATAGAGAATACAGATCAGCATTATCCATAAAAGGAATATCATGCATATTATGAGCAAGCTCTTTAGCTCTTCTATAGAAAAGTGTTGATGAAGGTGCAGCTACAGCCACTTCAAACCTTTCCTTATCAATATGCTGAAGGATTCGAAGAATATAGGTCTCACCACCACCTATATTTGTTCCGCTGACAGCAAAAAGGACTTTGATCTTATCCATACATGTTCACCATTATAAACTTAGCTATTTTTTTTGCTACACCTGAATTTTTCATGACTATACTTTTTATCTTTTCAGTTTTTGATTGAACACTTTGCTTATCTTTGTATAGATCTATTATCTTATCCTTTATATCCTCTATCTTATTAACTTTTATTAATACTTCATCAAACTCTTCAGCTTCAACTTTAAAGTTCTTGATATTTGGTCCTATAAAAAAAGGACATCCATAAGAAGCTGGCTCCAAAAAAGAGTGAACACCAGTACGGGTAAATCCTCCACCTACATAGGAAAATAAAGCATCTTTGTAAAGTGAGCTGAGAATACCAAAAGTATCCATTATTATTATTTTTTCTGCCATACCTTTTTCTGAATAAAGTGAGACATCAATATTTTTACTTTTTGCGTATGCTAATATATTATCTATTGAGCTCATATTCCTTGGAGCTATTACAGTCCTGATATCTATTTTATCCGCTGCTTCTAAAATATATTTCTCTTCAGGCCAATGTGTACTACCTGCTATAAAAAGTCCTTTTTTATCCGATGTCTTATCAAGATTGTTCTCAAATTTAAGATTTCCAAGAAATAATAATTTTCTCTTTTCAACAAAGGTTTCAAAGTATCTGTTCATATTCTGATTTTGAACTATTATCATATCAACACCTTTAAAAAGCTCTACCCAGAAAGATCTGAAAAATGACATAAATCGATAGGTTCCTTCTGATATCCTGGCGTTAAGAATACATACCGGAAGCATACGATCTCTTGCTTCCTTTAAAAGACATGGCCAGTAATCAACTTCGGATATATAGACCCCTCTTACTTTAAAAGTATCAAGCAAAAGTCTTACGGTAAACTTTGTATCCAGTGGATAAAACACACACTCGCACTCGGGATAGTTTCTTTTTAAATAATTTATCACAGGGATACATGTAGTAGTTATGACGCTTTTCCCTTCAAGTCTTCTAGACACTTCGATTATTGATTTAGCTTCTCCAACAGATACCGCATGAAAAAGATGATGGATCTCTTTCCTATGTTTTCCATAATATCCAAAGTATTGGAAAAAATACGGTATCTTTCCTGTCTTAAAAAGATATATAAGTAAAAATGGAAACAGACTGGACGCTAAAAAGATTACAAAGATATTATAAAATAAATAGATCATAAAGCGTTTTTCTCACAAATGGGATAATGCCTTCTAAACTTCCATCTGTCATATATAAGAAGCCAATTCTCTGGATACTCACTTATTATTCTCTCGTAAAATTCCAATGTCTTATCTACAAATTCCTTCTTTATATCATCTCTATTTTTAGATATTACCTTTATTGGCTGCTCAAAGATTATCTCATGTTTTAAAAATCCTAATCTTTTTATATAAACAGGAATAAAAGTGACTTTTCCTCTTGAAGCTACTGAAGGAGCTCCTGATGGGAAAGAGACATTTTTTCCGAAAAACTTCACCCAATATCCCGTAGCTTCACCATCCTGATCAATTAAAAAAGCAACAACTTTTGAGGGATCTTTTACTTTTCTGAATAATTCCATCCTATCTCTTCTGTCAATAGTACCTATTCTATGCATCTTTCTTATTGTTCGAAATATCCAGTCAACGACTTCTAATCGAGCTTCCATTACAATTGAGTAGATAGGAAATTTGTTCATACCCAGCCAGCAACCTAAAAGTTCCCAGTTTCCAAGGTGTCCCGAGATGATTGAAATATTATCACCTCTTTCTTTTGCCTCTTTGTAGTATTTATATCCTTTAACTTTAAATCTAAATAGTTTATAAAGACCTAAAAGTAAAAAGACATATTCAACAACATTATAAAGCTGAAATCTTATTGCATTCTTGGTAAGTCTTTTTCTTTCTTTAAATGAAAGACAGGAACCCATTATAATACTAAGGTTCCTGTCTATTACTCGTCTAGTGTTTTCAGACAAAATATAAATCGTATTTACTATAAGCGAAACTATCATATTACATCTCTGAATACTTGTCATTATCAGGTCTAAGCATATCCTGAGCTTCTCTTGCTTCCTCACTATCTATTGGAGCTATGTTGACAACTCGTATAAACTCGGATATTGCTTCATCTGTCTTTCCAAGTGCATGATAAGCTTTAGCAAGATCAAGATGCACTTTAGGATTTTCTTTCTCGATACCTGTTAGTTTTTCAAGTACATTCATAGCAAGGTCATATTCTTTCTTTCTTGAATATATCCTTGAAAGTCTGTAAAGACCTTCTATTGACTTAGGATTTATTCTAAGAAGCTTTTCATAGAGTTCAATAGCTTCTTTTGTAAGTCCCTGTCTGTTATAAATATCAGAAAGTGAGAAGTATGCTTTTTCAAATTCTGCATTTACCTTTATACATTCTTTATAGTATTTTATTGCTCTATCGTAAATCTCTTTATCCTCAAAAACCTGACCCACTTTATAATATATAGTGTAATCCTTGGAATATTTAAGAGATTCTCTATAGTATGCAAGAGCTTTATCAAGATAACCTTTTCCAAAATAAATATCACCTATAGATACATATGATTTCCACTCGGTCTTATCTTTGACAGATATTTCCTGATATACTTTTAGAGCTTCTTCAGTTCTCCCTGAACCTTCAAGACAAAGACCGAGTTTCATTAGAAGTTTTGTATTTTCAGGCTGATACTGAATAAGTTTTCTGATCTCTTTTTCAGCTGAAGTATAATTTTCAAGAGTTATAAATACATCTGTAAGAAGATGTCTTACTTTTGTCTCAAGTTTTTTAGGAAGTTTTTTGACAAGCATCTTTCCTAAGATATCAATACTTTCACTAAACATCTCTCGTCTGAAATAATTGTTTGCAAGTTCAAAACTGGCTTCAAAATTGTCAGGTTCCAACTTAAGCACTTTAGAAAGATACTGACTTGAACCAAGAAAATCATTCATCTTAGATGCTATTCTAGCTGCGTTAATAAGCACCTGTGGATCGTTAGCTTTATAGGTAAGTACATTTTCAACAATACTTAAAGCTTCGTCATACATAGATTCAAGTTCATAACATCTTGCAAGTCCACTGTAAGCATCCCAACACTCTGCGTTCATCTGAAGTGCTCTTTTAAAATGCTTTATTGCTTCAGAGTTGTTTTTAAGTTTAAAATAACAGTCCCCTAACTTCATGTTGATATCAGCTTTATCCGTTGAGGAAAATTCATTTAATGCATTAAGAGCATTAAGACATTCATTATAATCTCCCATCTTCAGATTTATTTCCGAAATAAGAGAAATGATCTCAGGTGTCCTATTTAGTTTTGCCGCTTTAGTAGCATAATCAAGAGCTTCTTCCATGTTAAAGGAGTTAAAGAATACTCTTGCAAGAACTCTATACTGATCAAATTCTTCAGGACCAAGCTTTGTGAGTTTCTCTGCAAGTTCAAAAGCGTCTCTTTCAAGAGATAACCTTTCTAACACCTCAAGATATCTGTACTCCACATCAATATCATCGGTATCATAAGCACGATATTTTTCAAGATATTCTTTTTCAGCTTTATCATCTGCAACGAGTTTCGCAAGATGTTTATAAGCCTGATAACATGCAGGATTAAAGGAGATTGCTCTTTTTAAATAATCGATAGCATCACCGTTTAGTTCCTGCTCCATCATAAGAGTTCCCATCAAATAAAGAGCTTTATAATCATCACCATGATCTTTTATAAACTCTTCCAGTCTCTGTTGTGCTTCTTCAAATTTTTTAGTCTCTATTAGAAGTTCAGAGACTTCATAATAAAATCCTTTATCATTTGTATCAGCATCGTTTATCTCAGTCATATATCGTAGTGATTTTTCAGGATCTTTTTCTCTATATAGTTTACTAAGATTGTAAAGAACGTCATAATCTCTTACACCATTATCATAAAGCTTTTCATAAGCTTCAATAGCTTTTTCAGCCATATTTATATCCTGATATATAGATGCAAGCATCTTATCCGCCTGAGCACCAACTTTTTCATTATTTGAAAGATTATTTAGCTTGTTTATAGCCTCATTATATCTCTTTGTATTGGAATAGGATCTTGCAAGAGACATATGTATCTGAGGGTCATCAGACATCATTAGGACAGCTTTTTCGAAATATTCAACTGAATCTGAGAATCTTTTTCTAGCTTCATAAGCAAGTCCGGTATAATAGTATGCAGCTCCACAGTTTGGATTCTCATTAATCGCTTCTGCAAGTCTTTTTATACATGAATCATAAGATTTTTTATGATAGAGAGCTTTACCATAATCAAGAAGTGTTTCCCAGTTGAGTTTAGTGTTTTTCCTGACAAACTCGACAAGGTTGATTATACTATCATACTTTTCTTTTTCAAAGTATATTTCACACATATAGTGAATCACATCAAGATTGGTAATATCCTTTTTCACATACAGTTTAAACTTTTCAAGAGCCTGTTCTTTCTTACCCTGTTTATAGAGAGTCTCACCAAATCTGTATAGGAAATTAGTATCCTCATCCTCATTGATCTGCTGATAATATTCAACAGCTTTTTCTTCATCACCTTTTATTCTGTATATTTCAGCAAAGATCTTTCTTGTCTCATCAAGTTCGATCTTATCAGGGAATTTTTCTATAAACTCACTGATGAATCTGTCACATTCTTCAAGCTGTCCTTTTCTTGCATAGACTACAGCTAGTTTAAGATAAGCCATATACTCAAGAGGATTTAATTCTATGACTCTTCTCAATGCATACTGTGCATCATCAAGTCTTTCTTTTGCAAAAGATATATCAGCAAGCAGGAGATAAGCCTCAAAATATTCACCATCTTTTCCAATTGCTTTTCTTGCATAGACATTTGCTTCTGTATCGTTATCAATAAGATGATAAGCTCTTGCGATAAGCAGGAACACCTCAGGGTCCTGACTATCCTCAAGGTTGTTCAATATAAGTACAGCCTGATTATACTTTTCAGAAGCTATATATACTTTTGCCAGTCTCTTATATCCTTCAACCATATCAGGTGCTATCTCTATAAGCTGTCTTAAAAGTTTTTCCGCCTCACGATAGTTTCCTTCACTCTCGTTTATTGAAGCCAATTCAGATATTGCTCCAGGATTTTCCGGTTCAAGTTCAAGAACACTTCTGTAGTTCTTTCTCGCCTGAATAAAATCCTCTTTTCTAGTGAAAAGCTGGGCAAGCTTAAAATAAGCCTCTATGTTTCCATCCTGATATTCAAGCATCTTCTGATAGTTTTCAATAGCTTTATCAGTATCATCAATAAGTTCGTATATTGTACCCATCAAGGAATATGAATCGGTCTTTTCAGGATATATATTCTCAAGATCTTTTAGTATCTCAAGAGCTTTGTCATACTCTTTTGTCTCTTTAAATATTATCGCTCTGAAACACTGTGCTTCAAAATCAGAAGGGTCATCTTCTACAAGCATATCAAAGTATCTAAGAGCTTTTTCATAGTTATGAAGTTTTGTATAAAGACTTCCTAGTTTAAAATAGTTATTTGCTTTCTCATATTCTTTAAGAGATTTTTCAAACTCTTCCTGTTTCTCAAAAATAAGACCTTTGAGGTTAAGAGCTTCAGGATTGTCTTTTTCTATCCTTAACACCTGAGAAATATTCTCTAGAGATTCCTCATACATATCTCTTGAAAAATATAGATGTGCAAGTCTCATATAAATATTTTTATCATCAAGTTCTATACCTTTTTCCAGAATAAACACGGCTTTATCTACATTATCAGTTCTTTCCCATGTAGTAGAATACTCTATCACAAGCTCAGCTTCCTCATAGATCTTATCCTCTATAAGTTCATAATAAGATCTTGCTTTTTCATACTGATCTCTTTTTGAATAGTTTCTAGCTGTAAGTAAAAGTACTCTGAAACTTCTTTCGCCTACGTTGATAAGTCTGTTAAGATATGCAAGAGAATCCTGAGTGTTGTTCATCTCATACTCATATAAAGCCTGATGATATATAAATTCTTTATCATCTCTAAGTTCTTCATTTCCTTTAAGTCTTTCAAAGAGTTCAGATGCTTCCTCAAATCTTTTATCCTGCAATAAGACCATTGCAAGATTTTTTCTATATTTTATATCACCTGAAAGTTTTATACATCTCTGATATGCCTGGATAGCTTTTGCTATCTTGCCGGTCTTTTTAGCACATAGACCGACTTTATCAAAGATATTTGCATCCATATTAAAATCTTTTGAAAGCTGCTCAAATACATCTTCGGCCTGCTGATATCTTGATAGTCTTATCAGAAGAGTTCCATAAAAATATCTGTATTCTTTTTCATCCGGTCTTCTATCAAGTGCTTTTTCTATACTTTCAAGAGCCAGTTCATATTTCTTTAGCTTTTCGTAAACTTTTGCAAGTTCCACATAATATTCTATATGTATATTTCTTGAAGATTCCCTGAAAAGTCTTAGCATAAAGGCAAGGGCTTTATCATACTCTCTTTTCTCTCTAAAGATCCTACCTAGATAATAAAACACTTCAGGTCGTGGATCATCTTCTAATATAAGTCTGTCGAAGTTTCTGACAGCTTTAGAATAATCTTTCTTTCTAAAATTAAGACAACCCAATTCAAACATGAAGTCTGAATTATCCGGATATTTTACAAGAAGATCCTCTAACATTATAAACGCTTCATCATACTTCTCTCTTTCGATAAGACCTGAAACATATGCATAATTAAGCTTTTCAATACTATTTCTGAACATTCCTGAAGAAAGATATTCAGGAAGTCTCTCCATAGCATAGTCAGGATTTACAAGTGCATAGTTGTATATATATTCAGGTTTATTCTCATATCTTCCTACAAGCTGAGAAAGAAGGGTGGAAGCTGCTTTCTTTTCATCAAATTCTTTTAGCATAATCGCCATATTAAATACAGCATCTCTATCAAGCTGCCATATATCGAATGATTCCAGCATTTCCATTGCCTGAGGATTCTTAGCAAGGTTTAAAAGACATA
Source organism: Candidatus Muiribacterium halophilum (assembly GCA_002869225.1). Taxonomy (GTDB): domain Bacteria; phylum Muiribacteriota; class Muiribacteriia; order Muiribacteriales; family Muiribacteriaceae; genus Muiribacterium; species Muiribacterium halophilum. Next base: position 10,079 of record PKTG01000063.1, read on the forward strand.
TAACATGATGATATTTAACAAAAGGATCCTGCGGATATTTTTCCTCCAACTCTTTTACTAGTTCAATAGCTTCCATCCATTTATCCTGCTTCTGATAGAAGTTAATAAGAGTAAGATCAAATTCTTTGGACTGTTCCTTATCTTCTTTTAGTTCGTTTATCAAGAGATAAGCTTCTTCAAATATCTTTTTATCTATATAGATGTTTGCAAGTCCAATAAGCGCTTTATGATTGTTTTTATCAAGGTCAAGACTTCTTTTATATGATGTAAGTGCTTCTGAAAGAAGTCCTTTTTTATAATTTATATTTCCTAAAAGCACATAAGCTTTTGGAGAATCCGGATAACGTCTGAGAAGCTTTTCAGCTATTCTCAATGAATTATCGTATTCACCAAGTCTGAGATGAAGACCAGCTATTGTAAATTCATACTCGTTATCACCTGTCTTCATTGAAAGTTTTGTATACTCCCCTAGCGAATCCTTTACATTTCCTGTCTCAAAAAGGGTTTGTGCATATCTTGATAGTTGAATAAGATTCAAAAAATCATAATGTTGTGAATAAAGTTGTCTTGCTTCTTCAAAATTTCCAAGAGAATATTCATAATCAGCTCTTAATGTAAGTAAAGCTTTATTTTCATGAAATCTCTGTATTGCCTGTGAATAATTTTCTTCAAAAAGAGAAAGATCTTTTCTCTCAAGTAATTTTTTTAATAAAAATATTAAATATTCTGCTGAATCCTTATATTCATCTTTTGCATTTGTATAAAGAGAAAGCCATTTATCGAAAGATACGATGTCATAAAATCTATCAAGTATCTCAATATAACAAGCAGGTTCGACTTTTCCCTTAAGCATCTCGATCATACCTGTAGCATCCTCAAGCATGTTATTTTCTATTAGAAGTTTTACAAGCTCATAGGTGAAATCAATATTTTCATTTGCCAATTTTTCAGGTTGTATTTTAGCAAGATATATTTTTGCTTCCTGAGGCATTGCACTTCTAAGGAAGAAATCGATATATAAAAACAGAACGGATTGGTCTACAACTCCGGCTTCATCAAGTTGCCTGCAGATCTCAAGACCTTTTTCGTATTCTTTGTTGTTTCTAAAATACCAAGCTGCTTTAAGATAAATATTCTCATCTATATGTTTTCTTGCTGCAAGATTTTTAAAATAATTCATAGCTTCATCAGGATTATCATCTATGAAATACCAGAAAAGGAAACTGTTCGCAGCTATATTTCCAGGTTCAAGACTATATAATCTTGTATAATGCTCATATGCAATCTTTTCTCTTCCAAGTCTTTCATTAAGCTGAGCGAGTTCCTTGATTCTTATTATATCGGTTGATACACCAGCATTCTCCATCTCAAGATACTTAACTGCACCTTCAAGATCACCCATTTGTTTAGCACAATCCGATAGGGCGGACATTATGTCTGAATCTCTTACTCCACTATCAATAAGTTCTTTTAATATAACATAGGCTTTTTCATATTCTTTAGTTCCATAGACTGAAAGTGCATACATTCTTTTCACGGAATCATCATCAGCACTTATATCCATGATCTTTTCAATACAATTTACAGCTTCAGAAAACTTTCTATCTCTAAAATATCCTCGTGCAGCTTCGTAAAAATGTTCATAATTAAGCATGTTATTCTTTCTGAGTATCTTAGCAACACTTTCTCTTATAGTCGGGTCTTCATCTTTAAGAAGTGGCTTCAATTGAGACAGGAAGTTAACATTTCCAATACTATCAATTGCATCTATAACAGCCTTTTTAACAAAAGGTTCAACTTCTGTATTAAAAATTGAAAGTAGTCTTTCGGCACAGTTTTCAGAAGCTATCTTACCAAGAGCCTCTATAGCTTTTACCTGCACCTCTATTGAAGAATCATCCAACAACTTCTCAAGAAGCGGTATCACCGATTCTGCACCAATAGAATCAAGATAAGAAGCGAAAAGCATCCTTACTTCTTTGTTTTCATCATCTATAAGAGCAGATGATGAATCAACAAATCTTTCATCAGCACTTTTTACGAGAAATTCAAGAAAAGCTTTTCTCACTCCAGGATTTGAATCCTTAATACATTTTGCTGAAATATCCTCTATCAGCTCAAAACTTCCAAGCTTCTCAAGTGTCTCAAGCACCATCACTCTTATATGCCAGTTAGTATCATCAAGAAGTTTTACAAGACTATCTATTGAACGTTGATCGTTTATCATAGAAAGCGAATTTATCGCTTCTTTTTTAACTTCATAAACAGGGTCTGATAGTATATCAATAAACGAATCTATAGCACGATCATCACCGATCTTTGATGCTGTTTTCACAGCTTCTACTCTTACTCTTGGATTAGGATCTGAAAATCTTTCAAGAATACTCTCAAGACTTCTTGAATCTTCAATATTACGAAGAGATATTATTGCCTGTATCTTTACGTCAACCGAATTATCATCAAGCCTATCAATCAGAGGATCAAGCGCTCTTTCATCTCCAAGATCGCCAAGGACTTTTGCAGATTCAAGTCTAACATATTTATTTTCATCTGAAAGAACTTCTATAAGAGGGTCTACAGCACTTTCATCTCCGAGCTTTCCCAGAGCTTTTATAACTTCTCTACGGATCTCACCTCTTGGATCCTGCAATAGTTTTATAAGAGGTTCCACAGAAGATCTGTCTTTAAGTTCTCCAAGCACATAGATAACTCTTTTTTTGACTTCTTTATTGTTATCCGAAAGCGTTTCGATGAGCTGTGGTACACTTCTTCTATCCTTATACTTTATTAGAGCATCTGCAGCCTCTATCTGAATCTCAGAACTTGTATCAGTAAGAAGTCTTATAAAATGTTCAACTACATCAGGTGAATCTATCTGAGATAACTCTTTTAGAGCTTCGAGCCTTTCATCAAGTGAATTACTTTCAAGTCTAATCAGAATAGTTTTGATATTTCGGTTTCCCTCGTTCATAACCCTCTCCAGTTATATAAAATATTAATATTATTATGTTATTTGTTATCTATACCAGGATCGTTCTGCTGAGCTTGTCGGATAACCTCTGTCCTTTTTCGTCCGAATATATATAATAAAACTCAGCTGCTGCATATATTGCAAGAACACCTGCTACAATATAATTGATCAATATTATGTTCCTGAAAAAGACAAACAATAATAAAAGCACTGCAGCAAAGAAATTTCTTCCTATCCTCTGGTTAACAGCTGCTCTTGTCTTTTTATTTATATCAATTATATTAATACCCATTAAAAGCTTACCCAGACTGCCTTTTTTTGTTAAATTATCTCTAAATAACATATAAACAGTGGCTAAAACACCGGTTATTAGTCCCATAAAAACAAGTATAGAAACGATAACCATATCTATAATAGCAGCGATTATTCTCTTTTTAAACTCAACCTTTTCGGGTTTAGGAAAATAATCTCCACAGGAAGGACAGGAATAAAGCCCTTCTTCAAATACATCACCACATTTTGGACAATTCATAAAAGTGATTATATCATAAATTTTGAAATAGAGAAATTTACCGCTGGACAGTTACGTTTGGACGTTTGGACGTTATTAAGTTTGTGCGTTGTTTACCGCTCACTATTCACTATTCACTAATGGGTCAGGCTGAGCTATGTAAGCTTAATCTTAGGATCAGCCAGACCCTTCACTATTCACTGCTTCTTAAGTGAATCTATTGCTTTTTTAAAATACTCTTTCGCTTCATCATTTTCTTCATCCTGAAGAGCTTTTTCAATAAAAGGAACATACTGAGATTTTCCTGTATCTGAAAGTATTATTGCTGCCTCGCTTCTTACAAACCAGGCTTCATCCTCAAGCATAGGTTCAGCATAGAAAGAATATTTTCCGCAGTTTAGTTCACCAAGTACCTTAAGACTCCAATATCTGATATCATCATTTTCAGAAGCTAATGAAAGAACCAATGTATCTCGTGCTTTTTCACCTTCTTCAAGAAGTTTACTAGCTGCTTCGATCTTCTGCTCCCAATCTCCACTACCTAAAACTTCAATCAGACTTTCCAGCTTCTTCATAAATTACTCCTCCGATGGCATCAATTATCTGTTTAACAGTAACACTACCTGAATATCGGCATAATGAAAGTTTTTTTCCAGTAATGACATGAATATATACTGCTGAAGAGATTATATCGGTTAGATCATTTTTCCCCGGACACTGCGCAATGAAGGCACCGATAATTCCAGCAAGTACATCACCGCTACCACCTTTTGAAAGAGCATCACATATTACAGGTATTATTATACGCCTTTTCTCTTTAACAACTATCGAACCAGGTTTTTTAAGTACAAGATAAAAATCTTTATACCTTTTTGTAAACGAATCAACACATTTAAAAATATCATTTTTCAGTGAATCTAAAGAAAAACCGGAAAACTTAGAAAACTCGACAAGATGCGGAGTCAATACATATGTATTTGCATTATTAAGATCTTCCGGAGAAAGCATTTTAAATATATCAGCATCAACTATTATCCTTTTATTAGTAAGAGCATTAAAAAGAGACTTCCATGAGTTTTTAGAAATATCATTTTAACATCCTGGACCACAAATAAGACAATCTATATTTTCGTTGATGAAGCTTATCTCTTCTTTATCGATCTTTCCATCTTTCCGGAATCTAAACAGAACATCCTCATTTGATGAAAAGGCAGCTTTACTATACTTTTCAGGTATATTACAATAGACCAGTCCTGCACCAGATGCTATAGCAGCTTTTGAGGAGAGTATCGGTGCGCCAGGATAAAGAGCGCTCCCACCAATTACATAGACCTTGCCGGAATCACCTTTATGTGAAAAGGCTTCTCTATCAGGAAAGACTTTTTTATTAAACAACATCCCCCATTCAGATTCTTTTTCATGCAAAAGACCGATATCTATAAACTTAATATCCCCAGAAAAATGGATCGCCTCAGGTGAGTAATATCCGGTTTTAAGGCCACCAATAGCAAACGTGATATCTGCTTTGAAGGTTCCCGGACTCACCTCTCCAGTATTTCCGTTTATTCCCGATGGTATATCAACAGCTATCTTAAGAGCATTAAAGGAATTGATCCTATCAAATAGATCTTTTATCTCAAGGGATAACTTGCCATGAAAACCACTTCCGAATATTGAATCGACTATAATATCAAAATCATCTTCTATATCATCAATAAGATCTGAATAGTCTTTATATAATCTGCTATTTAATAAACAAAGTTCTGATGAAGGAGATATAGCAGAGTAAACTTTCACATCTTTACCCATAAAAGAAAGATGTCTGGCAAGTGAGTAACCATCACCACCATTATTACCACCACCACATAGGATAAGCACTTTTTTACCTTGATAGGAAACAATCTCTTTTGATATAAAAGCAGATGCAAGTTCCATAAGCGATACAGAAGGCATTTTCAAACCTTCTATAAGCTCTTTATCCATTTTTCTTACCTGATCTGCAAAAAAGACTTTTTTTCCTCTTAAAGACATAAGACCACCGCTACCGCATAATCTTTTTCATGGGATATTGATAATTGGATTTTTTCCTTATCAGCAAAATATGGCTTTCCATCTTCAGTGTTTTCTACAACGAGTTTTGAGAATTCAACACTTTTATCTCCGGTTGCTTTGACATAAGCTTCTCTTGCAGCAAATCTACCAGCAATAAAAGTAAACATCTCTTTTCTATCTTTTGCTTTTTCTATTTCTTTTTCGGAAAGTATCTTCTTTAAAAAACGATCTCCGAACCGATCATAGGAATCCTTTATCCGAGAGACTTGGACAATATCAACACCTATCATCATTCGTCTCCGATCTTTTTCTGCACTTCCTGACCTCTTGTCCAGACCTGTGTAACGTTTTCTTTATTAACTACTTTCATAAAAGCATCAACCAGTCTAGGATCAAACTGAGTACCTGAATTTCTCTTTATCTCTTCTATAGCAACCCCTTTTTCAAGAGCTTTTCTGTAAGATCTAGTTGAAGTCATTGCATCAAATGTATCAGCCACAGCAACTATTCTAGCCTCAAGAGGAATATCCTCACCTTTCAAGCCTTCAGGATAACCTTTACCATCCCATCTTTCATGATGATACTTGATCGCAGCAAATTTATCCTGCAGGAATTTTATCGGCTCTATAATCTCAAATCCCTGAGCTGGATGAGTTTTTATAACTTCAAACTCCTCATCAGTAAGTCTTCCAGGTTTGTTTAAAATATTTATATCCACACCTACTTTTCCAATATCATGCAAAAGTGCTCCAAACTCAATATTCTTTATATCCTTCGGGCCAAGACCAACACCTCTTGCTATAGCAACAGAATATTCCATAACTCTTTCTGAATGTCCATGAGTATAAGGGTCTTTTGCATCAAGCACATTTGCAAGGACTTTGATGGATGCAAGATAGGAGTCTTCAAGTTCGCTAAACAACTTGACTCTTTCAAAAGTAAGGGAACAGTGATTTATATATGATTCGAAAAACTTCCTGTCTGTATCATCAAAGCCATCACCATCAACCTGCCTGTCAATATATATTACTCCTGTTTTCTCACCTTTGTACTTAAGCACTCCAGCCATAGCTGCTTTTATGTTAAACTCTATAACACTCTTGCCATTTGTAAACCTGTTATCTTTATCAGGATTATTTACAATAAGCGTCTTGTCATTTTCATATACAAACCTGACTATGTTATGACTAAAACTCTCAACATTCTTGACTTCTGTATCCATCTGACGTGCTATTTTTACCTCAAAATCATTCCTTTCGTTATTATAGAACATTATGAAACCACGCTGAGCATCAAGAAGATTAAGAATAATATCAAGACTCGATGAGAAAAAATCTCTTGTCTCTACTATGTTACTAATAGCAGCAGATATTCTGTTTAAAAAATATAACGAACGATATTCTTTTCTGAGTTTTATAAAATCTTTTTTTATCACTCCAAGATAGGATATATACTTTTTCATCTGATCCTGAAGTTGGTCTTTTGAGACATCATTTTTCTGAATATGCTTGGCGAATTTGACCATATTTGCACCAAGAAAATTAAGTTTTTTCTCTAACTTTATCTCTTTTCCATCGGAATCAACTATTATATCAACTGATTTCTTAAGTTCATTGATAGAAGAAATAAGAGTGTTTTCACTTGCTTCTCTCTTGAAGAATATATAGTTATCACCTATCCTGACCTCATCATTATTCTCAAGCAATTTCAGTTTTACCCTTCTTCCATTTACAAATATACCATTGGAACTTTCAAGATCTTCAATAACTACATCATTCTTACCACCTGATTTTATAACAGCATGATTTCTTGATACTTTTGCATCGTTAAATATCAGATCGTTTGTAGCAAACCTTCCTATTTCAATAGTAAAATCAGTATTTTCAGGAATATCATAGGTGTATTCGTTCTGATTTACATCTTTTATAAAAAGTCTAGCCATCTTTTTCTCCTGTCAGGAGTTTAATTCCTACTTTCTCAACACCTTTTCCTTTTGGTGAATATTCAATATCAAATAATACTTCTTTATTCTGATAATCTTTTAACTTAAATCTAAATACATCTTTTTCTCTTTTCCTCAGATTCTTATCATCAGCTTTGACAAAGAAGTATTCAGAATCCATTTTCGACATTACAACAACTTCACTTTTGTCAAAATATAAAAGACAATCCATCAAATCTAATTCAGGATTAGCTTTTAAATAATCATAAAGTGTATAATTATCGATCTTAACCTCGTCAGAATCCGATATCTTAACATCAAAAGTGGTATTGTAATAATCAACCAGCTCATTTAACTCTATGTCGTTAAAATCCGGTCTCATATATTCTCCGCCACGCTTATATAGATCAAGCATATCTTCGATCTTTTCTTTTTCTTTTTTGTCATTAACAAGAATCTCATACATATCGATTTCCTGCTCTGAGAAATAACAGAACATATCATCGGTCTTCATTCTCAATGTGAGTTCCATTTTTTCATCTATAGCCTTTTGTTCTACTGTCTTTTCAAGTCTTACATATATATCCTTAAGAAGCATAAGAGCATATTCTTTTAATGCAAAAGTTGAATAAGTAGGCAATCTGAAGTATTTCAAATATCTTATAGCCTCTTCATACTTTCCAGCTCTCATATAGGCTTCACCCATGGTGAGAAGATATACCGGATGCAGTTTATTACCAGTCTCTAACGCCTCAAGCTGTTTTAATGAAAGCATAATATAGTTATTCTGCATAAGAGTCATATATGAAAAATATCTTATAAAATCAAAAGTTATAGGTTCACCACCCATAAAAAATGGAAATCTGTAATCCTTTTTACCCTTAAAATAACTTAAAAGATTGTAAACATTTATTATTTCATAATCTTCAACACCTCTATGAGAATAAGATCTCAAGTAATAATAGAAGATCTTTAAGAACTTATAATCATCTGTATTTTTATCTTTTAATTTATCATATATCTTTTCAATATCTTTTCTTGCTGGCCTTCTGGAAGTCTTTACAAGATTTGCATACTGCTTTAAAAGAGACAGATAATCTATCATCAATCTTGCATCATCTTCAGCTTCCTTTTTTATACCGTCCTCATTTTTTTCTATATTCGTCATAACGGTATTGATCTTTGATCCATCGTAAATAAACAAAGTCTCTCTCAGGTATCTCTTAGCATCATTGAAGTACTGTTCACCTGTTATCTTAAGGACTTTCATACCAGGAGATGCACTTGAAAAACATCCTGAAAGACACAACACGGTTATTGTCAAAAAAATTATGATTATCTTAAAAAGCGACATCTGGTTTCTCATCTGTGACATTTCCTTGTCCATCTCTGAATTTTACATAACCTTCTTCAAACAGTTTTTTGATTATGTCTTCTATCTTTCTAAACCTATAATTATCCGATTCAACTTTATAACCTATTTCTACAAATTTATTTGCTTCTATTATGAAAAGATACTGAATAATCGATGATATCCCCTCAGGAGCATCCCTATTCTTATCAAGATATACATTGATAATATCAACTTTTGGAAGTCTTTCCACATTCTTTCCAAGAGACTGTGCAAGATTTTTCATCTGAACCTCAAGCTCTCTTGAATCTTCCCAATCTTTAGCCATTATCATAGCAGCATCAAGATCGTATTCAATATCACCACTACCTTTACAATGATATATACCAGGTCTGTCCTTTGAATTAGCCTGATCTATATTACACCCTTCCTTGTTAAGTGATGATATCACGATGATAGGACAGTTCAGTTCAAGACTAAGAAGTTTGATCTGAGTCGAGATTTCCTCTACTTTGAACTTCTCATCAAGATACTGACCTGACATAGGCATTTTCTGCAAATAGTCAAAGAAAAGTACGATCTCATCTGTATTAAACTCCTGCATAGCGTTGTAAGCATAGGTCTTAACTCTCTCAAGAGTATCATCTTTAGTTCCCTCGATGATGAAAAGTCTTTCCATATAACCTTCCATCTTTCTCCAACCTTTTGCAAATTTAACTTCAAGTTCAGGATGTTTTGATATCTGTTTTCGCTGCAAAGTATCTGGGTTGATCTGAGTCTCTTTTGCAAGCAATCTGTATACAAGGTTCTTTTTAGTCTGTTCCCATGTGACAAAAAGAACAGGTATGTTATTTCTTATAGCTAGATTAGTAGCTATCTCAAGAGTAAAGGTTGTCTTACCTCTTCTTGGAGCACCACCAATACCATAAAGGAAACCTTTTCTAAGTCCTGAAAGACTTTTATTCAGATCATTAAATGGTCTTATATCATAACCTATAGTCAAGAGTTCACCTTCAGCATTTCTTTTTTGTATCTCCTGGGCTATATTCAGAAGTTCTGTTTTGACTCGTGATACACCTTTTTTCATCTGCTGTTTCTGTAGACTTCCAAGTTCCTTTATTGACTGACCTATAAAATCCACAGTACTTCTTTTCTTTTTCTGATCCTTATCATCAACAAAAGAAATCAGTTTAAGTCCCATCTCTCTGATTATCTCTTCGGAATGTTTTTCCTTTAATATATCAATATAGAGTTTGACTTGAGAAAACTTTACATCTGAATGACTTCTTATTCTATCTACAAGATTAGCAGCATCTGATTTTCCAGCTGAAGAAAGCCTTGTCTTAACAAGGTTTACATCTATCATATCAGGTCTTTCAGAGTTTATATCAAGGATAGTATCTATAATATCCCTAACAACCCCACTTTGAAATATCTTTGTCTCAAAACCATGTTGCAAAGCTTTATTTAATATGAATTTATCGTTCAAAAGACCTGCAGCTACTATCTCTTCGATCTCATTTTTAACAATGTTCTGATCGTTTTCTTTTGCTAATTCTCTTTTCATAATATCGTAGGTCTGTTTAAAACATTTATCACAAAGACCCATATCCAGTTTTTCCGTCTCTTTATTACATTTTTTACATTTCATAATCAAAGGCTCCTGACTTTTTTTCAGATAGATACAATTCCTTATACTATATTAATAGCATAATTTTATTCAAAATAAAAGAATTTAGAGTAGTGAATCGTTGAAAACAACATAAAAGATAGTTAAATAAGTTAGCTAACTTTTTAAAAAATTGTTAAACTATTTTTTATATGAATATTTTTAAGAATAATGAATTTGAGGACATTACTTTTTCAGATATAGATCTTTCAGGATCAGATCTTAAAAACAAAAAATTCTCAGAATGTACATTTAATAAAGTAAATCTTTCAAATTCTGATCTGAGAGGATCAGTATTTATTAATTGCAATATAGCGGATTGTAACCTTAGTAACCCCAACCTTGAAGGTGCAAGGTTACAAGGTGCATACTTCAAGGAAACAAAACTCTTAGGCATCAACTTCTGTAAATGCTTTACCAAATTAATATTTGATATCTCATTTGATAAATGTAACCTATTACTTTGTTTCTTTTCAGATCTATCATTAAATAATAAAAGATTCACCTCAAGTGTTTTCAAGGAATGCAGTTTTGCAGGAGCTAAACTAAGAAAAAGTGATTTTAGAGGCTCTGATCTTAAAGGATGCGATTTCAGCAACTCAGACTTAAGGGAAGCTGACTTTAGAGATGCTTTTAATTACAGTATAAATCCAATAGATACAAAGATAAAGAAGGCAAAGTTCAGTGTACCAGAAGTGTATTCGATGTTAACTTTCTTTGAAATCGATTTAAATTGATTTAAAATAGCTTCGGAAAACTTTGTTTTCCGAATCTACTTAAAGACTACAGTATCACTACCAACGCTCATATCCTGCCATATAGTATTCTCTTTTGGCTGCTCTGAAAAGAATCTGTCTGAATCATTTTCTCTTCTAAGGTCTTTTTGGATCTGTGGAGTAAGAAATATAACTATCTCTTTTTTAACTTTCTTTGAATGATTTCTCCTGAAAGCTTTACCAATAAGTGGTATATCTGAAAGAAGAGGTACTTTCTGCATACTCTCTTCAACATCCACCTTCATAAGACCACCTATCACAACGACTTTCTTATCCTGAACCATGACCTCTGTATCAATGCTTACAGTATCAATAATAGGCTGATTGTCTCAAGGAGACCATGAAACAAAATTGCTTATTTCAGGTTTTATTATAAGATTTACAATATCTCCACCATCTTTACCTAATATCCTTGGTATTACATTAAGCTTTACTCCAGCATCAAAAAACTTAGTATCAGTTGAAACAACTCCATTTTCAACGACGGAATTCACATATGGTATCTTTTGTCCAATAAGTATCTGTGCCTGTTTACCATCTTTAACAAATATACGAGGATTGGAAATCACTCTGACATTTTCTTTACCCTCCATCGAGTTCATAATAGAATCAAATTCGGATGAGTTTAAAGTACTTAATCTGAAAGTTCCACCAGTGGTATACTGATATGAAGGAAGATTGATGTCCTGGGATAAAGAATAATCCGAAGACCCATTTCCAAGATCAAATTTCTTTTGTAATTCCCATTCGAAGCCAAAAGAATTATCCTTTCCTGTCTCTATCTCAACTATCCTTGCTTCAATCAATACCTGCCTAGGTTCTTTATCACCTGATAACTTGTTTAACAGTTTTTTGATGATAGCTTTGTTCTCCTCGTTCACATCAATCATCACAGTTCCAGTCTTCTCATCTGTAAAATATTTAGAATCTTCAGGCATAAATATCTTTATAGCTTCGGTTATCTTTTTAAAATCCTGAGGATTAACATCAAATACCTGAAGCTGCGAATGGGATACAATACTTATAAATATGAGTAATAGAATCAATAATTTAGCTTTCATCTCTTTCCTTTTTTAATGATTTGGTTGTTTTTTTACAAGTTCCATCGCCTGTATTATCTCGGTTATAATATCCACTTTATATTGAAGTCTTAAAAATTCAAGCTTTGTATATGCTTCGCCTTGAGTACTTACAACATATTTCACAGGTAATTTGTTTAATACCAATGCCATTATATCCAGTCTGCATCTTTCACACGAACATATATCAGTGTCTTTTCCCAAAAGTTCATCTGTCTTTTTTTGAACAAGTTCTTCCATCACATTTTTAAGTTCATATTTCATGTCTTATCACCTTATAATATTTTATCAATAGCCAGATTAAGGTCTTTTAGCTTTACCCAATCTGCTTTTCTCTCCTGCACCATATGTCTTCCCGAAGCACAACCCGTACCAAGATACATCTCATCTGGAGTAAGCATCTGCTCTTCATATACGTTAAGCAGTCTTATCTTACTTACAAGAGCTTTCTGATCTTTGATATCATGTATTCTATATTTTGGAATAGAACTGTTCAGGATATTCGAAATATCCTCCATATCCTTCTCCATTATCCATATCTCATCTTTTTGATGATCTTTTTCCTTAAATGCTTCAGGAAATTTTTTTAAAATAAAACTTTTTTTAAGCATAAAAAACTCCTTAAAATATACCTTATTCTCTTTTTCGGCGTTGGAAGAATGAATGATTAATAAAAAA
>PKTG01000025.1 GCA_002869225.1 Candidatus Muiribacterium halophilum
AGCAACAGCATAATGAATAGGGTTTGTTATCACCACATCAGCTTTGGGAAGTTCTTTCATCATGTTAGCCTGAAGTATCTCAAACATCTTTTTCTTCTGAGCTCTTTTGACTTCAGGTTTACCTTCCTGTTCCTCTCTTTCCTTCTTAACATCATATTTTGACATCTTAATACCCTTCTCATAAGTATACCTTTGGTATAGATAATCTATTACAGCTATAACGACAAGAGCAAAAAGCACCTGCCAGATTATCTTTGTAATAATATCGATTATCACACCAAGTCCCTGATACATTGGCATCTTTATTGTGTTTACAATAATAAAGAAGTTATTTTTAACAGTATTAATAGGAAAATAAGCTACGATTATAAGTTTACCAAAAGCCTGAATAGTCTCTACAACTTTCTTCATAGAAAAAAGTTTCTTTAAACCCGATGCAGGATTAAGTTTTGACATATTAGGTTTTAAAGGTTTTAAAGTAAAAAGAAGTCCACTTTGACCTATGTTGACGAGTATAGCCATAATAAAGACTGGAAAGAGTATAGGAAGGGTTATAAAAGCTAGCGATCTTAGAGATGTTGAATATAAAGCCATTATCCTGTCTACATCTGAAATATCCATAGTAAGTTGTCTATATATGTAGTTGAAATATTTTATTAGATTTCCCATAAATATCTTTTTAGTCATAATGAGCATAATAAAACCAGTCATAAGAACACCGACATTGTTGACCTCCATACTTTTGAGAACATTACCTTCTCTTCGTTGTTTTTGTCTCTGTTTAGGAGTTGCATCTTCTGTCTTCTGACCGGTTGGTCCATCCTCAGCAAAAAACTGCAGGTCAAACCGTAGGAAAAGTTCCTTATCTTCATTAAAAATATTATATTTTTTTAATGCATTGTTTGAATCACTCTGTAGACCCATATCTTGATTTCCTCATAATATTCCATATAAGCACCCATTATCATAGAAAATGTAAGTGCCATCATTATAACTCCCGTCATTATTCTCATCGGGAATGATATAATCAGTATCCTTATCTTTGAAGCCACTTTTGCTATTATCCCAAGCATCACAGTATTTATTATAAGTGCCCCGAATACAGGCATTCCTATCTTAAATCCAATAATAAATATATTATTAAACATCTTAAGCAGAAGTTCTATCACATCAGCATGAAACTTAAAACCGCCTACAGGTACCATTGAATAACTATCAACAAGCGCTCTTACCAAAAAATAATGTCCGTTTAATACAAGAAAAATAAAAATAAAAAACAGATAATTGATCTGTTCTATTATCGAAACGTTCATTCCGGACTCGGGATCAATGACGTTAGCCATCATAAGTCCCATATTTCTTCCTATCAATCTCCCTGTGAATCTTATACCATTTATAAACAAAGATACCGCAAGTCCAATAGACAGCCCCACTATTACTTCCTTTAACATAAACACCCCAAAATCGATCATAAACGGACCTTCAGCTGGAATACTGGGTCTCGGGACAAGCGGAAATATTACCAGTGAAAGACATAGACCTAAAGCTATCTTTCCAGAATTAGGTATATATTTCCCACCAAGTACCGGCATATGGTAAAAAAAAGCAGTAACTCTGCTTATGATCAATGCCAGGAGTTGCATGTTAAAAACTATATCAGCCACAGATCACTCCACAAACATCATAAGATTTCCGAAGATCTCTGTAGTAAATTTCAATATCTGATGAAGCATATAAGGTCCAAAAATAAGTATTGCAACAAGAATCGAGGTTATCTTTGGAATAAAAGTCAGAGTCTGTTCCTGAATACTCGTCACAGTCTGAATAAGACTTACAGTAATACCTACGACCACACTTAAAAGAAGCATAGGTCCAGCTACTTTTGCAATAAGGATCATCATGCTTGTAGCAATCGCCATTATCGATACATCATTAACCATTTTTTTCGCTCCTTTATACTCTAAAACTTTTTACAAGTGAACCTATTATAAGATGCCATCCATCAGCCATTACAAAGATAATGAGTTTAAAAGGCATACTTATCATTATTGGAGGAAGCATCATCATCCCCATAGACATAAGGACAGATGCAACAACTATATCTACTATCAAAAACGGCAGGAATATCAATATTCCCATCTGAAAAGCAGTCTTGAGTTCACTTAGAATAAAACCAGGTATCACGACATGAGTAGGTATCTCATCTATATTTCTCGGTTTTTCACCAGTTGCATATTTTACAAATAAAGCAAGGTCTTTCTTTCTTGTCTGAGCGAGCATGAATTTTCTGATCGGGACTACAGCTCTCGATATCGCTTCAGGCTGAGTTATCTCTCTGTCAATATAAGGTTGCAGAGCTGTATCGTTTATCTGCGTCCACACCGGAGCCATTATGTAAAAGGTTATAAACAGAGCCAACCCAATTATCACCTGATTGGAGGGAATCTGTTGTGTCGCAAGTGCTCTTCTGGCAAATGAAAGAACGATTGCCACCCTCATGAAACATGTTGTCATAATAAGAATAGAAGGAGAAAGTGCGAGTATCGTCAAAAGGAAC
Source organism: Candidatus Muiribacterium halophilum (assembly GCA_002869225.1). GTDB lineage: Bacteria > Muiribacteriota > Muiribacteriia > Muiribacteriales > Muiribacteriaceae > Muiribacterium > Muiribacterium halophilum. The sequence continues at coordinate 2,558 of PKTG01000025.1, forward strand.
ATTATCTGTAATCCGAGACTTATCTCCTCCGGATTATCAGTAGCCTGGACATCAAAGTTTATTTTAGGAATAGGGAAAAAGTTTTTATCTACAGCAAAAGAAGTGAAAATAAAAAATAGCAAAAACGATATGATTATTATCTTTTTCTGATTCACTTTCACCCTCTCTAAACCTTTGTGAATTACCTTTAGACCTGCACTTGAATTCTTTTTTGATTATTATTATTTATTTTTACCAGAATCATCAAAACTTTTCAAGCTACTCATCATCAGTATCTCTTTAAAAGATGACCTGTTTTCACTTACATTATCTCTTATCTCTTCAACAGTCTCAGCGTCTTCTATTTTTTCAATAAGTCTTATATTTTGTGAAGTTATACCTATGACCAGAATCTTTCTTGTCATATAGACTAAAGCTATAGCCCTTCCATTTCCCAAAGATAGAGTTTCAAGAAGCTGCATATTCTGACCTTTAAACACTGCAGAATTCTTCTTTATGGAAAACCAGATTATAATAACTGCCACTATTATAATACAGGTGACTAGAAAAAATTTTATTGCAAACCCTCTAAAATCCATATTTTCAGAAGATACGATATCATTCTCAGCCGTGAAATTTTTCTTTGTATCTTCAAAAAAACCTTGACCTGATAAAAAATCCACTTCTTCAGTCGCAAAGACAAAAGAGTTGAAAACAATCAAAAACATAAAAAAGAAAATTATTTTTTTATCCATAAAGTTATTTAACCCTATATAAAGCGGAATTTCAATAATAAACCTTATTTACCGTTTGACACATAGACATAAATCAAAGTATCATCGCGGTATGAAGCAGAAAAAGATGATATTCTTGATTTCATTAACTGTGATCTTGACTATAACCTCTTACTCACTTAAATTAGCAAGACTGAGTTATAAAGGTGGAGGAGACTGGTATAACGATCCATCCATAATACCGAATATCACAAGATTCTTTAATAAAAACATCTCAAATATATTTGAAAATGATGAAGCTGTAATAACACTTACAGATCCCGAAATTGAAAATTACCCTGTGATAATCATGACAGGGCATGGAAACGTTAATTTTTCAGAATCAGAGAAAAATATACTGCGTAATTATTTGAAAAACGGTGGTTTTCTAATTATAGATGATGATTATGGGATGGATACACACATAAGAAACATATTTAAGAATCTATTTAACAATCATCCACTTGTGAAGTTACATAACGATCATGAGATATTCACATCCTTCTTTAAGTTTGAAAAAACTCCTAAAATACACACCCACAATAGTAAACCACCTGAACTTTGGGGTATATTTATAAATCAAAGGTTAAGTCTAATTTATTTATTCGAGACTAATATAACCGACGGTTGGGCTTCACATGATGTGCACAAAGATTCCGAAGAAAAAAGAGAACAAGCCTTAAAATTCGGAAGTAATATTATCTTTTATGCTTTAAATGATTAAACATCACTTAAGCTGTGACCAGTCTTTCCCGCTCACATAATTTACAATAAGAGGAACTTTAAGTTTATAAACATTTTCCATAATATCTCTTATCTTTTTTATAAACAACTTATGATCTTCATTATCAGCTATTTCAAAAATAAGCTCATCATGTATCTGAAGAAGCATATTGGCATCAAAACTTCCACCTAAAAGAAATCTGTCAACTTCTATCATAGCAAGTTTTATTATATCAGCAGCACTTCCCTGCACAGGATTGTTTACAGCCAATCTATAAAGAAGATTTTTATTAGTCGGTAGTTTTCTTTTTCTTTCAAACAAAGTATGAGAAAAGCTATCTTTTTTAGCATTTTCCACCATCTTATTAACATAATCTTTAACACCTGAATATCTTTCAAAGAAGGTATCAATAAAACCTTTCGCTTGAGATACAGAGATCCCTAATCTTCCAGCTAAGCCATAGGAATTCATACCATATACGACTCCGAAATTGACCATCTTTGCAGTCGAACGTTCACCTTGGGTTATCTCGGAAATATCTTTGCAAAAAATATTTGATGCAGTTATAGAATGAACATCCTTACCTTTTTCAAAAGCATCTATTAATATCGGGTCTTCCGATAAATGGGCAAGGACTCTTAATTCTATCTGGGAATAATCAAAAGATATCAAGCTGTTTTTTTCAGAAGCTATAAAAGCTTTTCTGATCGCTCTACCTTCCTCTTCTCTAACAGGAATGTTCTGCAGATTAGGATTACTGGAAGACAATCTTCCAGTCCTCGCAACAGTCTGATTAAAACTAGTATGAACCCTTGAATCCTTATCAGCAAGCTTAGGCAAAGGGTAGATGTAAGTTGATAATAACTTGTTATAAAGCCTGTATTTTTTGATTATGTCAGCTATTTCATGTCCTTGCATCGCAAGTATATCAAGCACCTTAGCATCAGTTGAATAACCCGTCTTTGTCTTTTTTACAGGCGGTATTTTAAGGTCTTCAAAAAGTATCTCCGAAAGTTGTTTAGGAGAATCAGGATTAAATTCTCTTCCACTTATATCAAACATCTTTTTCTTTAGCTCCCCTGATCGTTCTTCGAATTCCTTGCTCAGACTTTCAAGATATTCCTTATCTATCTTTATACCTATTCTTTCCATCTTTTCCAGAACATCAATAAGCGGTATTTCTATCTTATTCAGTACCTTTTTTAAGCCAAGGTGTTCTATCTTATCATTAAAAAGATTATAGAGTCTTAAAGTCATATCAGCATCGGCACATGCATAATCCTTTACTCTTTCAATATCGACCCCAGATAAATCTGAAGCTCCCTGCAAAAGTTCTTCATAAGTTATCATCCGTTCACCAAGATATCTTTGAGCTAATTTCTTCAAAGAGTGGGATTGAGCTTCAGAATCTATTAAATAATGAGCAATCGAAGTATCAAAACCAGGTTTAATATTTAGTCCATATTTTTTTAACACCATAATATCAAACTTTAAATTATGACCTATAATAGTCTTATTAAAAAAAGCTTTATTTAAACTTTTTATCACAGTATCTGTATCAAGCTGCAAAGGAACACCAAGATAAAAATGTCTTAGCGGTATATACCACCCACTTTGTTCCTCGGTACTGATTGAAACACCTACCAATTTAAGTTCTTTTATATCAAGCGATGTCGTCTCGGTATCTATACAAATCCGCTCATGTTCCAAAATATTATCGATCATTTTATTAAACTGTTCTTTGTTTAAAACAAGCTTGTAATCAACCGGAATTTCTTTTTTTTCTCTTTTTATCTCTTTCACATCGAATCTTTTAAGAAAATTTGTAAACTCAAGATCAGAAAGCATAGCAAAAAACTCATCAGTGTATTCAGGACAAAAACATATATCCTCATCGCTAATGTCTATTTCCATATCAGTTTGTATAGTTGCCAGTTTTCTTGATAGAAAAGCAAGTTCTTTATCCTCTATAAGTTTTTGTTTGAGAGCACCTTTCAAATCCTCGATATTTTCGTAAAGAGTCTCAAGATCTGAATATTTTTTTATAAGTTTATCCGCTGTCTTTACCCCAACCCCTCGTACGCCAGGAATGTTATCAGATTTATCACCAGTTAAAGCCTTATGGTCTATTACCTTATCAGGAGTTATTCCAAATTCATCTAAGAATTTCTTGTCATCGTATACCGCTATGTTTGAAACTCCTTTTTTTGTAAGTACTATCCTAAGCGACTCGCTTATCTCAAGAAGCTGAAACATATCTCTATCCCCGGTAATAACATATATCTCTTCATCATCTTCATCAGAATATTTCTTTACAAGAGAACCAATTATATCATCGCCTTCATACTCCGGATGGGATAAGACTGGAATACCAGCACTTTTAAGAAGTTTTTCAAAAATCGGAAACTGTTCTTTAAGTTCAGGCGGAGTCTTACTTCTATTTGCTTTATATTCTTTATATAGTTCTTTTCTATAACCTCCTCTTACCTTATCCTGAACAATTACCAGTTTATCAGGAGAAAAATCATCTATTATTCTGAAAAACATATTTAAAAAACCATATAGAGCAGATGTATTCATTCCTTTTGAATTGTATAGAGGATTTCTTATAAGCGCAAAATACGCACGATAAAGAAGGCTATGACCATCGATAATCACAAGTTTTTTCAAAGGTAGCTCCATGGATCTACATCTTCGACATCTTCAAGAAATTCGACCTGAATATTTTTCTTTATAGGGGTCCTTACCCAAGATGCTAGATTATATTCAAGAAAACCATAAAACTTTTTTAAAGCTTTTTCAACAGCCATCTCTTTTGAAGAAGCAATGATCTCAAAATCGACTTTAAAGTTTTCATTTGATGATTTATTCTCTTTATATGGTATCACTACCCGATATTTTTTCATATATCAATTATATATCAGCTATGTGTATCAATGCAACTTTTTACGTATATATTCCGATGTGTATTGTATTCTTTCCTTTGTTAGAGGATGTGTCCTCAGCATCTTTAACGAGTCATCCTCATGACCTTTGTTTAACTTAAGGAGTTTATTAAAAAAGCGTATCATACCATAAGGGTTATATCCAGATTTTACAGTTATATCTACAGAGTATTTATCCGCTTCCCTTTCGTTCTCTCTTGAATATCTCAGTTCATTGAATATAGCGTTTGCTATTGCAATAAGCTTTTCATTATCCTTAACTGTCTTAGATTTTTTACTGTAATAATCTAAAATTTTAGCCGTTATTAGCTGTCTCTCGAAAGCTCTTATACTATGTTTTTTCTCGATATGCCCTATCTCATGCCCGATAACACAAGCAAGTTCTTCGTCATCGCTCATGTCTATCAACTTCTTTGTTATATATATTCTTCCGCCAGGCAAAGCGAACGCGTTCGGATAATCAAGATCAAGGACTTTAAAATAATATCTTATGTTTTTTCTATTAACGTTTTCGACAAGACGCTTACTAATCCTTCTCATCCTTATATGATCAGGATGATTTACAGGAAGTATTCTCGTTGTTGCTCTTACGGATAAAGAGGAAACCTCTCCCAGTATAATTTCAAGATTCCTCTCAGTCCCTTTAAGAACTTCTTTAACTACATTTTTAGGAAAAGAAGGAACATATATAAGCACAATTAAAATTAAACAGATAAATACCTTTTTAATATTCATACTCTTCACCTATTAATTCGATTTGAATCGGATCGAATATATCAAGTCTTTTGATCTTTAAAAAACCATCACCCGAATATGTCAACTCCATCTTACCATCACCTTCTATATCATTAAAAAGCACTTCACTCGATATCTTCCCCAGTGCTTTCTCGCTTAACATTTTACCTTTCGAGCTATAAATCTTAAGATCATAATCCTGACCCAATATTGAAAATTCTGCATCACTAACAAGAACTACGATCTCGCAAATACCATCACCATCTACATCAATCACCTTAGGAGAACCTTTTACTTTCTTTCCAATATTAACAGGAAACCCTTCAAGATTTTCCCCCTGAATATTTATAACATTAAGATTACCATCAAGGTCAGTAAAAACAAGATCTTTAAAACCATCCCTGTCAACATCATAACACTTTATATTGTTATATACTTTACTATTATTTTTTATCTTGAACTTTAATTTGCCATCGTTTTCTATTCCATAAATATAAAAATTATCTTTATATTTATTTGTAGCCAGAATAACCTCTTTCTTACCATCCAAATCGGTATCCGAGACAGTCATCGGATAAGGAAGCGGATTATAATTTTCCTTTATCTTAACAGGAAAACCTGGCATCACAGAAAAATCTTCCTCCTCAGATGTTTGAAGCCCGTCATAAACATAGACCTCACCCTGATCACTTTTAAATAAATAATCTTTATGTCCGTCTCCGTTCATGTCCGTCATGAGCGGCGTCGTACTTATCGAATAACCTGTTCTATCTTGCAACAAAGTCTTTCCTTCATCATCAAGCACGAAGACTTCACCGATTGTATTTGCCACCATTATCTTATTATTTACAGAATCTATACAGGGCGCTCCTAATATATGTACTATCTCGTTTAATTTACCCGTTTTAAATTCCCAAAGAATATTCCCCATAAGATCCAAAGAGTAAACATCACCATCATAAGTAGATACAACAACAGCCGGATCCTTTCCGACTATATGAACAGACTCTACTTTTTCCTGAACCGGACCCGAAATATGTCTAGGCCATTTACCGTTGATAATCTCAATTCCATTACTCTCAAAAAGATGCAATGTACCATTATCACCTGCAAATACAATCTCCTTTTCGCCATCTCCATCCAAATCTGCCGATAAAGGACAAGTCGAGGATATAAAGTTGACAGGAGTACTTACATCCTGCGAAAAAGCATATACGACAACAAAAAAAGCAAAAACTAAACAAAGCCACCTTTTCATTCAACAATCTCCAATCTTTTCACCTTAAAAAGAAAACTACCTTTTACCTCTTGAGATTTTTTGGTTTTACCAGTAATCTTCACCTCAAGAACATCATACTTCCCGGTATTCTTCCCCTGTTCTATCAAAGGAACATTCTTAAAATCACCCAAAACCTTTTGCTTCCCCTTAAAAAACTCCTTGACCACATCAATACTTTCTATACTTATATTGCCAGTCTCAGTCTTTAATTTTATAGGAAAAGAAAGCGATTTGTAAAAATCGTAACTCCCCTGACTATAATTTTTATATATCACATTAAGCGCAAAAGCTTTACCAAGATCGCAAAGTTCTTTCGCCTTCAATTTTTCAAAATCCCTAACAAGATTCACAGTTGAATTCATCACTCTCGAACTGTAAACATAAGCAATCAAAAAGATAACGATTATAAAAAATAAAACATAATATGCAGCAAAACCCTTCTTATTCAAATTTAACTCCTACATGGTCATATCCAGCGAAAATACCAAATCTAAAATCTCTTTCAAGAGTCTTACCATCTTTTTCATAATAGAATGTACCATCACAATATATCATTCTATTTAAATACGAAAAATTCAACTCTAAAAGATTTTCCATTAAAAACTTTACCTTCCCGTCCCTTTCGCGAACAAACCTATTCTTTTCATCTTTATAATAAACGGTATTAATCCCTTTCGATATATCCTTGTAGGGATGATAATCAAAAACGATCTTTTCATATAAACCGCCTTTTTTTTCTGTAAATGTAATAAAGTTTATCTTCGAACTTTTTACATCTCCGTTATTTATAGTCAAACGACTATTCATATTTATTAAGTTCAAATATATTTCTTTCATAAGAAAATGTTTACCATATTCAAGATCATTTAATCTAGAACTCTCTTTTATATTAAGTACGTTTTGTCCAAAACTGGATGACATAAGGAGTATTATCAGAAGTCCTACACTGATAGATATCATCAGTTCTACAGTGGTAAAGCCCGAGTTTCTTTTACCTAACATCAGGGAACACCCCACTTTCCATTTTAATAGTCCTTTCTTTGCCATCTTTGCCTTCGTAATTTATCTGTACCATGATATAAATAAGATTCCTATCCATCTCTTTGAAAATTATTTGTATATTGGATTTTGTCTTTGAAAATAATTCCTGTGGTACAATAAAACCTTTATTACTATCAGGTTCTATAGTGATTGTCTTTCCTAGATTTTCATGAATAAACGAATATTGCTTAGCCTGCGAAATGATAGTTGTTGCAGTCATAAGCGCGTCCAGATAAAGTATGTTCTCTCTAAGATTCATATTTCCCTGCATAGTTATCATCACAACCGGAGAAAGAGATAGACCTAGTATAAAAAGCGCAAGGACCAATTGAATAAAAGTAAAACCTCTTTTTTTCACCTTCCCTCCAGATAAGCAATAGCTTCTTTAACATTTGAAGCAAGAATATGATTCGGATATTCTTCCAGAAATGCATCAAAGATATCCATAGATTTAGAAAAATTCATCTTCATATATAGTATATGACCCTTAAAATATAAAATCCAGGGCAAAGTCCCAACTCCAGCATTTTTCTCCATTTCCTCTAAAAGCAAAAAAGCATTGTCAATATCACCTTTTTTCATAAGTTCTATGACTTCATCCATTTCCTTTGGTACATAAAGACTTCTTCCGACAATCTCTTCAAGACTATCATCTTCTATTACATTCTTTACAACAGGAGCTTCTCTCTCAACAATATATCGTTCAAAATCAATGCTTACATCGCTTGATATATTTTGTTTCTCAACCACTATCTCACTACTTATATCACCAGTCTCAGAAAAAGTATGCCTATTTTTTATCATAAAAAAAGCAATAATAATAAAAAGACTCAAAAATATAAGCGCTTTTATCGACCTCATAAAATTTCAACTCCTGGATATATATCTTAAGATTATAACAGAAACGAGTTTTGTTTTAAAAGAAATTTGAATTATTTGATACCTTTTAAAAAAGCTATATTTTCAAAATGGTATGTCTGAGGAAACATATCCATTATAAACAACTCCTCAACAGTATACGATTGAGATAGTTCCATAAGATCCCTCTTCAATGTCGAAGCAAAACACGAAATATATATAACGTTATCGTTTTTAGTTTCTATAAGCCTTTCCTTGACCTTTTCAGAAAGCCCTTTTCTTGGCGGGTCTAGAATAATACAATCAGCTTTTTCGAACTGATCAAGCATATTTCTAACTTTGGCTGTATAAAATTCAGAATTTTCTATTGAGTTCTTTTTTTTAATAATATTGGCATTCTTTATATTCTGTTTTGAAATATCTACTCCAATAGTCTTATTAAAATTATCTTTTAATAAAAATGAGAATATACCCACACCACAATACGCATCAAGAAGGACATTTCCTTTTACCTTTGTCTGCAAAATATTCTTCATCTTAACAGTAACATCATAATTCACCTGAAAAAAGCTATCAGGAAACAAAGGTATATCAATCCCAAAGCCCTTATTTGATATGTATTTCCATCCCTTTTCAAGATAACCATTTATATAAAGAGAGTCTATTTCGTTAACAGCTATACGATCTATATTTATCGATCTATCCAGGTTTATCTGAAGTTGAGACTGATCGGATACTCTCACAGTGATCTCATTGGAACTCTCTTTGAGTTTTTCTCGAAGAAATCCATAACAATAATTTATCTTCTTATCAGCTATCATACAACTTTCAATATCAACCACCTGATGACTCTTTTCTTTTAAAAGACCCACCCTTTGATTTTCACTTCTAAAGATCACCTTATTCCTATAGTTAAACTCCTTTTCAGAAGCAATCGGATAATGTATATTTTGACATATTCCCCCAAACAACTCTTTTGCTATTTCGTATTTTATATCAAGTTGTTTGGAATATTTAGCGTGCTGTAACTGACACCCCCCGCAACTATAATAATACTTACACGGAGGAGCTATTCTCCAAGGCGAAGGTTCTAAAATACTTTCTATTTCTCCAAAACTATAATCTTTTTTCTTTTTAATTATATTAACAATGATCTTTTCACCAGTAAGAGAATAAGGAATAAAGATAACCCCATCTGCAGTTCTTGCGAGACCATTTCCGCCATTTACGATCTTTTCGATTACCACGGTCATTTTTTTATATTTCATAGTTTCAATATACTTAGCTCGTATGACATAGTCAAGCTAATCAAAAAAAAGTCAGATTTTATGATTTGACATACTTATATGTATAAAATATAATTTTTCTTTGTATTACAACCTTTTTTTAAAATACATGGGGGGGAAAAATGATCTCAAGTATAGATCAGATAACTCAGTTACCGGATGATTGCATTAAATCTGCACTTTCTTATATCGATCCAGTCTTTCTTTCAAACCTTCTAGAGGTAAGTACCTCGGATGCTATTAAAAATAAGATACTTAAAAACCTGAGCGAGGAAACTCAAAAGAAAATAAGACTGCATAACAGATCACTTGACCCGGATATTAACAAAGAAGATCTTGAAAATAAATTTCTCGCTATTGTAAATAGAGTTATGAATTTCAGATGATCTGTTCTTATGAATGATGGCATACTCGATAAGGAATATATAAATAAAAGGAAAAAAGGCACTTACTTTCATAGATTAAAAAGAAGAGCTTTTGAAGTTTGTTATATAATAAAAGAACATTATGTTACTAAATCAAATATATCATTATTAGATCTTGGCTGTGCAGAAGGAGCTTTGTTTGATCTGACAAAACTTTTTTTGCCGGATTTATCAATAGATTATACCGGAATCGAATATTCTATTTCATGTCTTATCAATTCACAAGATGATAAAAAGGCTTTTATAAACTCTGATATCAACAAATTACCATTAAAAAAAGGTGTGAGATTTGATGTAATAGTAATGACAGCAGTCTTAGAGCATATATCAAGACCTAAGATACTTCTTTCAAAGCTCTCAGATCATCTCAACGAAAACGGCATAATTATTATAACAATGCCAGATCCCTTCTTCGAAAAGATAGCCTCTTTTCTAGGAAATATAGAGGAAAGTGAATCCGGGCATCATAACCCGATAAACAGAAATGAACTCAAAAATATAATAAAAGATATCGATCTATATATGGATAAATTTAAAAAGTTTATGATAACCCCATGGGGATTTATTTTTGAAAATAAAATTGAAAGAATCTATCCTGATATTTTACTTCTTAATCAACTGTTTGTTTTAAAAAAGAAATAATCTTCAAGTATCCTTTTATGATCAAAAGCCAGTCTTTCCTCTAAAGGCTTAAAAGTCGAAATATACTCAGCTGCATAATCTGCTGCTTTTATTTTCTGCTTTTCATCGATCAAACTCGCTATATATACTACACTCACTGTATGACCTCTAGGATCTCTATCAGGCTCCGAGTACACCCCAAGCATCTTATTAATAACAACATCTACAGATAACTCTTCTTTCATCTCTCTGACAAGTGCATCCTCAACTCTTTCTCCATAATCAACAAATCCACCTGGAATGGCCCAGCAACCTTTAAAAGGATCATTTTTTCTTTTAATAAGGACAATACCCTCTGAAGTCTCGATTATGCCATCAACAGTCAATGCCGGATTTCTGTATTCCATACTAAAACTCCTCTTAATTTCCTGAAAACAGTTTTCTGAATAATAAAAAATAGCCTCTGATATACAGAGGCTATTTGAAAATTAATATCTAATTAAAACTTACTTTACAGCAGTTTTAAGAGCTTTACCTGCTCTGAATTTTGGTACTGTAGTAGCTTTGATTTTGATTTTTTCTTTTGTTCTTGGATTAACACCAGTTCTAGCTTTTCTTTTAGCAACTTCGAAAGTACCAAAACCGATAAGGCTAACTTTGTCGCCTTTTTTTAGAGTTTTAGTGATTTCTTCGATCATTGCTTCAAGAGCTGATTTAGCATCTTTCTTGCTGATAGTCGCTTTCTTTGCGATTGCATCAATTAGTTCCATTTTGTTCATGTGATGTTTCCCGCCTTTCTTTTTGATTTGGTTGTTATGCCTTTAATTTAACCTAGTTAAAACCCTTATGTCAAGCAATTTTTTTAAAAATTTTTTTTTTGGAACCGCCGCACCGCACTAATAGAGCTACCCATGGATTTTCGGTTTTTTTTACATTTGTTTATTATACGTTATATTCTTCCATATTATCGTATTTCAATTTGTTTATAATCGATTTCCTTGCCAATCATCAATTTTCCGTATTCTCCGTCAAAACCCGGAAAATAAGAAAAGTCTCCTCTATCAATTAAAGTGATTGAACGGATAATATTATCATTTAAATCAAGCTTCTCTATATCTTCGATTGAATAATTTTCCCAAAAAAGCACCTCAGAACCATATATATTAATAAGTCTTTTAGTCTGTTCAATCACTTTTTGAGTATAGGATCTTACGCCTAAAGTTTCTCTTACGACATCAACTAAAGGAATCAACTTTTTAAAATTATCCCTTTTAATATATCCCTTTGCGCTCTGATGCCTTATGATCTCAAGGAGTTGTTCATATACACCTATTGTCAGCTTTTTTTTACATATAGGACAATTTCTATCACTCGGAGTATAATCAGGCGAGAAGACACATACTTTTTCTTCATGTCCTTTCTTTCCTTTTCTATGTCCCGTCAAAAAGAATTTACCTTCAGCTGGAGGAAATTCATAAGTAAAGGTACGACCTTTATCTTTTAAAGCCTCTAAAATGCTTTTATAGGAGATATCTTTTACCAGGACTTTTGTAAACTCCCTTCCCAATCTGTATAAGTAAGGACTATGACAGTCGGAATTTGAAATAAAGTTTATATCATTTAGCTCTTCAATCTTAGAAAGCATTTCAGGGTCGGCACTTAATCCAGTCTCAATTATTTTTATGAAGTCTTTTGAATCTCCAAACATCTCCTCAAGATGAAACAGAGGATTATTCGAACCAAATATCCCTTGAGGAGTCATAACATGAGCCGGTATAAACTCGATATTCTCATCAATCTCCTTGATCTGCTTTATAAAAAAAGCTAGATGACTTACTTTATCAAATTTCAAAAAAGGTCTACCAATATTAAGGGATACTCCCATACTTTCCATAACTTTTCTGGTTTTAAAAACAGATTCAAACCCAGGAAAAAGTATTATTATATGAAATAACTTTCGTCTTGATGTCTTTAAATAAGGAAAGGTAAAAATCACCTCTGTCTGTAATATAAAACCTTTTTCTTTATCAAGTTTTGAATAGAAGACACCGGACTTATCAAAAACGAACTCTGATTGAAGTGTTTCAAGCCATTTCAGATGAAGACAATCACCACTTCCGAATATATCGATTCCCTTCAAATTCATTCCCTCTATTATTCGGGGTATAGTTATCTGACCAACTCCACCCGAATACCCTGAATGAGAATGAAGATCTAAAAACAATTCCTTCATGAGATCTTAAAAAAACCCTTTTCTTTATTTATTGAATGATTATCTAAAAGCTTATTAATACCGACTATAGCGATTTGAGGGTCTTTAAATATACTCTTTATATCGCTTTCATGAACCGGTCTTACTAAAAGGGTGTTTATAAGCCTTTCATCAGAATAGCCTATTTTCGCTTTTGATATTGCGGAATCCGCATCTATACATCTGATATCATTTTTCTCAAGAAAATTCTTTATTCGGTTGATTTCTTCCTTATTTATTCCTTTGTAATCAGAATAAGCAGCAGGTCTAACAATAGTATTTAAATGACACCCCTTATAATCAAGCTCCTTGATATATTCAATAAGTCCCGCAAGCGACTTTTCAGAATCATTGACGTCCTTTATTATCATTATCTCAGGAATAAAAAGTCCTCTATACATTTTAGAAAATACTTTTACACCTTCTAGTATATCAAAAAGTCTGATTCCTTTAGCCGGTCTATGAATTGTATTGAATTGATTCTGATCGACAGTTGATATTGTTGGCATAATAACATCAAAACCCAGGATACTTTTTCTTACTTCCTTATCATTAAGAAGTGAAGAGTTTGTTAGCAGCGCGGATGCTACCGGGAATCTTTTGATCTCTTCCAATAACTTTTCAATATATAAATATAATGTCGGCTCCCCTCTTCCAGAAAAAGTAATATGATCGATCTTAAGGCAATTTTCAGAAAGATATTGCTTTATCTCAAATAAAACATCATTAAGCTCGAAATATTCATCCCTTTTTGTAGTCAGGACCTTAGTACGTCCACACTCACAGTAAACACAATCATAAGAACAAATATTCTCTTTAAAAAGATTTACTCCCAATGATAACCCTAATCTTCGAGAATAAACCGGTCCAAAAAGAGATCTCATTATTTATTTCTTTCTTTTAATCCAACATTGACTACAAGTTCACCTACTTCATCATGATAAAGTGGAATGACTAAAGTCTGAACATTTTTAAGAGGATCCGTCATCTGCATCTTCTCACCGCTAAATAAAGTTGGCGGTGTAATATCAAACTCATATCCCAGGTCGTTTAGTTTTGATATTGCCATTCCGCTTATAATGTTTCCAAGTTCACCTAATGCCGATGCGACCATCTCATCAAACTCTGTCACCTCTTCGCCCATCATCAGACCAGCTATTTTCAAAGAAGTAGATGCTTCCATATCATACATCACTCTTCCCTCGATCTGTCCGGCAACACCTATCACGATTACCATTCCTTTTGTCAGCATAGGAGATTGTTTTAGAGAAAGATCACCTCTTTTAAATTGAATACCTGTCATCTCATTAAGAACATTAATAGCACTTTCAACAAATGGATTTATATATTCCACTTTCATCATTGACCCCCTAGTTTAACAAGAAAAGCTCTGATCATATTACATGCATCAGGGATCTTAAAAGGTTTTACTATGAAATATTTTGCGCCTTTCATTATAGCTTCTTTCACCATATCCTGATGTCCAAGTGCTGATACCATAATAATCACAGCATTCGGATCAAATTCCATAATACCCTGCACAGCCTGAATTCAATCCATATCAGGCATTGTAATATCCATAGTAACAATATCAGGTTTCACTTTTTTATAATTTGCTATAGCTTCCTTACCATTTCCTGCCGTAGCTGCAACCTCTCCACCAAGTATTTTTACAACTCTTTCAAGGTTCTTTACCATAAATGCAGAATCATCGGTAAGCATAAATTTAAACGGTGTCCCATCTGCTTTTTTTACGGGTTGAATACTACTCTCATCTACCATAAAACTTCCTCCTATTTTTCGGAAAAATCAATTATTTCTCTATATATATCTTTTAAAGGTAATACTTTATCAACGTTATCAAGCTCAACAGCCGTTCGAGGCATACCATACACAACACTTGAATTCTCATCCTGTGCTATAGTATAGCCACCAGCCTTTCTTATATCGCCAAGATGTTCGGCGCCATCATTTCCCATACCGGTCATGATCACCCCCAATGTCCTTCTGCCAAAGTTCTCTGCAGCTGATAAAAAAAGTATATCTGCCGATGGTCTGTGTCTGTTAACTTTTTCACCTTTATTTAATTCTACCACAAGATCTATCCCTTGTCTTCTTACTTTCATATGAAAATCACCAGGAGCTATTAACACCCTGCCATCGATACACTTATCTCCATCTTCGGCTTCTTTTATATGCAGTTTCGACATCTTATCAAGTCTTTCAGAAAAAGCTTTTGTAAAACCAGCAGGCATATGCTGAACTATAAGTATACTGGCTGAAAGATCAGTTGGTAGCCGTGGAATAAGTTTCATCAAAGCATTCGGCCCACCTGTCGATATTCCTATACAAACTAGTTTTGTTAGATTTGTCTTGAGCTCTTTTTTTTCAAGAGTGGTTTTATCTTCAATTAATATAGGTGTAACATTTGACAATTTATCCTTATTCTCGAAAGCTTTTTTTACACGATCTACTATCTTATCTGATACACTTTCAATAGACATATCAATACTTTTACTCGATGGTTTATGAACAAAATCAAAAGCACCAAGTTCCAGACATTTCAAAGTAAGTTCGGCGTTTTCGGTGGTAAGTGAGGATATCATTACAACAGGTATTTCAGGAAACTGTTTTCTAAGTCTTTTTAAAGTCTCCACACCATCCATTCTTGGCATCTCTACATCAAGAGTTATTACATCCGGTTTCTGTCTTATGATCTTTTCAAGAGAGTCTATACCATCTCTTGCGGTCATAACAACATCAATTTCATTATCACTATTTAATATTCTTGTAATTATCTTTCTCATCAAAGCCGAATCATCGACTACCATAACTTTAATCATTAGAGACCCTCTTTATTAGTTTGTTTATATCTAAAATGATAGATACTCTGCCATCTCCAAGAATATTAGCCCCAGCAACACCTGGTGTCTTAACGAGATAAGAGTCAAGATTCTTGATAACCACTTCCTGCTCACCATATAATTTGTCTACGACAATACCAACCTTCTTACCTGCAGCTTCTACTATTACAACAAAAAAAGAATCTCTTTCTTTTGATGGAATATTAAAGAGCTCCTCGATACTTATAAGCGAAACCACTTCATCTCTTATCTTTGTAGCTTTGGTATTTTTTAGATTGTAAATATCAGCTTTTTTTAATTTTATTGTCTCTTCAACAAGATTAAGTGGTATTGAGAAGACTTGATCAAGACCTCTTATAAGAAGCGCATTTATTATTGCCATAGTAAGTGGTAAAAATATTATTACCCTTGTTCCTTTTCCTTTTTCACTATGTACCTCTACACTTCCATTTACTTTTTCAATACTTCTTTTGACAACATCCATCCCGACTCCTCGTCCGGATAGACCAGTTACAGAAGCAGCTGTTGAAAAACCAGGCTCAAATATCAAAGAAAAGACATCAGAATCCTTCATTAGATCTTTTGATTCTTTCTCTATAAGACCTTTTTCCACGGCTTTTTTGATTATGCTATTTCTGTCAAGTCCCTTACCATCATCGCTGACCTCTATTATTATCCTGTTGCCCTGATGACTTGCTGTTAGTCTTATTGAACCAACCGGATCCTTTCCAGCCTTTAATCTTTCCTCTTTTGATTCTATTCCATGGTCAAGAGCATTTCTAATTATATGCACAAGCGGATCTCCAAGCACCTCAATAACGGTCTTATCGAGTTCAGTTTCCTGCCCTTCTATTATAAGTTCTATATCTTTTCCAAGTTCCTTTGAGATATCTCTTATCATCCTTGGGAACCTTTTAAACACTTTCTCAACGGGAAGCATCCTGATCTTCATTGTATTTTGCTGCATCTCATTATTTAGTCTTCTAGTCATCTGATTGATCTCTTTAAATTCCTCGGATAACTCTCTCATAGACCTCATCAAACAAGAATAGACTTCTATGGATTCTTCGGGTAATTCATCCTCGATATCTTTTATTATATTTGAGAATCTTTTTCCTTTCTGAAGAATTTTCTCACATTCATCTTCCAGTCTAAAATATCTTGAAGTGTTGATTATCTGCTCACCTATCAGGTTTAGAAGTTCATCAATCTTTACTGAATCCACCCTTAGTGAGTTTATGATATCCTTTTTTTCTTTTGTTTTATTTTTATCAATTATCTTCTTTTTTTCTTTTTTTAAATCTTCAACATCTGTCTTTTTATCATCTTTATTATCTTTTGTCTCAATCTCAAAATCATCTATATCGACTTTTATAACCTCATTTGGTATTTTTACCTTTTCTTGTATATCTTCAATTGATGATTTTAATCCAACCAATATCTTAACATATGGTATGAATTCATCCTTATTAAGTTCCTGTTCATCAGGGATCGTCTTTATTATCTCTGAGTTATTGCGAACTTCCTGCATTACAAGAAACCTCCCGACAGAAGGCATCATAGAATCCTCAGAAAAATAGATAGTAAGAACATATATTTTCCCATTTTGTTTTTCAGTCTGTTTCATTATATCAAGTTCTATATCTGAAAGCTTAATAGAGATATCAACATCATCTTTATTTTCATCATTGACCTGAACTTTTTTCTCTCCACTGCCGTCTGACAAAAAACTCTCTAGTTCAGTAGTAATTTCATCTACCTCTATTCCCTCTTCTGAAGAGTTCTCAATATTTGTTATCATCTCATTTATTGCATCCATACCTTTAAAAAGCATATCATTCAAATTTATACTAAATTCCAGATTTTTTTTCCTGAGTTCATCAAAAATATTTTCGATCTTATGCATAACATTTTGAACACTCTCAAATCCCATAGTCCCTGCTGAACCCTTTACGGTATGAGCTGCTCGAAATATCTCGTTCAATATATTCTCATCCTCCGGGTTTTTCTCGAGGTTTAATAGATTATCGTTAATTATCTCTATCTTCTCATAAGCTTCTTCAAGAAAGTCTTTAATAAATTCAGAATTATCAAAATCCATATTTACACTCCAATCTTTTTGTAAACTATTCCACCACTGCAAATCTTAAATTCAAACAGATCCGAGAAGTTGGACAAAGATTCAGAATGACCTATAAACAGGTATCCTCCTGATTTAAGGGATCTGTGCAACTTCTCTATGACACTTTTTCTCATATTGTCATCAAAATATATCATCACATTTCTGCAAAATATTATATCAAGGTTTCTTGGAAATGGTCCTTTTTTTAAATTCAGATACATATATTTCACTTTTTTTCTATATTCTTGAAGAATTTCAATCTTCCCATTCTTCTCAATAAAATATTTTTTTAAAATATTTAAAGGCATATTATGTAACCTTTTTGCAGGATATATACCATCTTTTGCGATCTCTATAGAGGTCTGTGAAATATCTGTTGCATAAATCTGAAGAGACATTCCCGAATTTATAAAACTCTTGTGTTCCAGAGATGAGATAAGTATAGAATATGGTTCCTGTCCAGTCGAACATCCTGCCGACCATATAGAAAGTGGTGGATTTACCATAAAAGAACCTGAATTAGACTCTATGACCTCTGGCAGTACATGTTCGTTTAACGCTTTAAAATGACTTTTGTTTCTAAAGAAAGAAGTCTCATTGACAGTTAGGAGATCAAGCAGTTCCTTTATCTCAATATCAGAAGAGGTGCTTCTTTTGTTTAAAAAGGAATAGTATTCGTTGAAAGTCGCATAACCCAGTTGTTGCATTCTTTCTTTGAGTTTATACTCGAGTCTTAATTTATTCTTATGATTAAAATCAAGACCACTAAGATTGTAGATAAGATCCTTTACAAGTTGAAATTCAGCATCATTTAATATCTTTATCACAATACTATTCTCTTATCATCTCTTCTATTTCAGTTTCATCAAGTATTTTTTCTATATCTAATATTATCAGAAGATTATCATCCTCATATTTACCAATACCTTTGATATGTTTTTTATCAATATTTGTAACAAGTTCAGGAGTGGGAGCTATCTGATTTGAGTCCAGTTTTATTACTTTTGTTATCATATCCACAGTCATTCCAATGAGTTTATCTTTGTGTTCTATGATTATTATCTTCCTGTTCTTCTTAGAAAGTTCGTCGTCAGCATATTTTAGTCCTAATCTCACTTTAAGATTTATAACAGGTATTATTATTCCTCTAAGGTTTATAACACCCTCTACAAAATCTAAAGATTCAGGTATATTAGTAATATCAACAAATCTTATTATCTCTTTTACTTTCATTATATCCACAACATAATTCTCGTCACCAAGTTTAAACCCTACAAGTTCAAGCTCTGCCATCTTACCTCCATATTTCTATTTATTCTGTTGCTGCTTAACTTTATCTATCATGCTTTTAGGTATGATTTTTTTTATTTTTTCAACACTCTCTTTGATCTGTTTATAGGTCAGATTGATATTGATAACCGCAGCTTTTGCTGAAGAAGTAACACTGATTCCATTGATTATATCAAGAAGCCCAAATCTAGCTCCATAAAGTGTACCTGCAAGTTTGAGGTTATTTAACATATCTGAGATATTCTTTGCAGAATCAGCCGTATCAGCGTTTAAATCAATAGATATAAAGACTCCAGGAACTATTTTCCCATGAAAAGAGACATCATCTATTTTCGCAAAAACAGCCTGTCCGGGATACTTTTTCTTAATATTTGCTTTTGTATCTTCAGTTATCTTAATAAGGCCTTTTATATGATCTTTATCAGAAGATCTACCAAAATATTTTTTGAATGAATCTTCTTTGACTTGTGCATCTTTAGTACTTCCAATTTTTATTAAGTTTCTTTTTTCATATCTATCTAAAAGTTCCTTTGAAAATTCAAGATTACCAAGCACAAGATTGTTTTTATCAAAAAACACAAAACATGAACCATCAGGAGTCTTATAAAAAGTCTTTCCAATATATTTGACAGGAGTATAACTGATCTTTTTATTTTCTTTCTTCATATTCTGAAAATAGTTTGTAACTTTTTTCTCATTAAAGACACCGTTAAATATTATAGCTGTCCTTTTTGAATTACCAGATATTACATCTTTTGAAAATAATGCATATATAGAATTCAGATCCTTTTCAGGTCTAAATCCTGTTTGAGATACAAAAACCTCATATGAGTCTATTTTATTCTTTACAATACCATTTTTATAAAATTCACTCATTATTGGATCTGTTGATATTGCTTTATAATCTACTCTTACTGCAGCAACTATATCATCACTGATAAAGTCGTTTATACTACTATAGGACACAATACTTAAAACAAATACGGTTAAAACAACAATACTCTTCTTTAAGATCTGAATTTTCATATTTCCTCCGAATTTATGATTTTATTATACCTCTTTTTTGTAATGATTTCAATTCTCGTTCAAAAAAGCCCATATTTATCTCCTTTTCCCAAGGTTTTCCTTCAAGATTTCTAAAATAGACTGTATCTGATTCAACCCTCCATGGTTCATTATCTTTTGTAAATCTAATATCAAGCCTTTTATCTGAAAGTTTGGAATGTATATCTTTGATCCTTTTAAAAAATTTTTCTGATTGTCCCTGATTTTTTTCCTGTATTATCATTTGAAATATTATATTTGGACCAAATTGATCTCGTTTTTGTCTTTCTTCAATAAGCTTTTTGATATTTTCGATAACAGTTGAAAGATCACCACCCTTTCTTATATTGCGATAGCTTTTCTCATCAACAGAATCAAGCGATATAAAAAGATCGTTTGGATGTGGTAGTACTTTCTGATCTGAAATATCAAGTATAGCTCGACGATTTTCATTATTTAACAAAAGGCCGTTAGTATGTATTACTATATTATCAATAAACAAAAATTCTTTTGATCTGCTATAAATATAATCAATAAAATTTGAAAACTCTGGATTTAAAAGAGGTTCCCCCCGAAAAAAAGGGTTTATACTACTTATCTTAAGTCTTTTTTCTATGATCTCATCTATTATTTTAAAAAAAAGCTTCCCTTAAAGGAAGCTTTTATTCTTTAATAAACTATTGTTTTGAGAACAATTCTCACAATATAGATTACAATAAGATGACGATTCCAGTGTAAGCCATATTTTTTCAGCCCACATTTTATTTAATCAGTCCAATCTATGTACTAATATCTTCTTTACCTCATAAGCATCTCTACCCGGCAGATTCTCGGTCAACCCATTAATATAATCATCGAGATTTTCTTCACCTTTTTCACTGACCGATTTCACTTCACCGATCAACTTCTCATAACCGCTCTCATCCAACTCAAAGATATCAATAATAAATTTTCTGTCTTTTTCTTTCATTTAAAAAACCCCTTTTTACATTTTAATAACATCTTCTCGATTCGGACCGGTAGAGACAAACCCAATATTGATCCCAGCTATTTTTTCTATCTTTTGAAGCATCTCAATAGCTTTTTTAGGAAGCATATCTTTTTCCTGTAGACCTCTTGTACTGGTCATCCACCCGTCAAATTCTATAAACTCACCAGCCGAAAGGTTCTCAAGTATCTGTCTTTCAGCAGGAAACTCTTCTATTATATCACCTTTTCTTAATATTTGTCCATCATAGAAAATATCTTTTCCATTATAAACATAAGATTTCAATAATCTAATCTTTTTCATACTGTCTAGTATATCGAATTTTGTGATTATGAAATCCGGGCCATTTATATCACGACAATACTTTAATATTGGAAGGTCCAGCCATCCGGTTCTCCTTGCTCTTCCTGTAGTCGTGCCAAACTCTCCCGCAAGATGCCTTATAGCTTTTCCAACATCTTCCTTGCTACTATTTTCATCTCTCATTATATCCATACAACTTTGGGGTCTCATCCGATCAAATCCACTTTCATTTTAAATAAGAGCAGGATCTCCAAGTTCGGATGGGAAAGGTCCATTACCTACTCTGGTGAGATAAATTCCGCTTACACTATATATTCTATCGGCCAGCACAGGTGGTATTCCAGTACCAGTAAAAAGTCCACCTGCACAAGAGTTTGAACTCGTAACAAAAGGATAAGTACCGTGATCTATATCAAGTAAAAGTCCCTGTGCTCCTTCTATGAGTACTTTACTTTTGTTTATCAGAAATCTATCTATTACCTTTCTATGATTGACACACATACCTTTTATTATATCTCTGTAGTGACAAATTTTTTTAAAAAGGAGATCATTGGACATCTTTTTGTCTTTCATGACCTCTTCTATCTCAGGATATATTTCGGACATGATATTTAAAGCTTCATCGGTCTCATACATAAGTATATGATTTAACTCTTTTACATGTTGATCGATCTTTTCTTTGAGCAGACTATCATCAAAAAGTTCAAAAACTCTTATACCTGTCCTGTTTATCTTATCGCTATAACATGGTCCTATTCCTCTCGCGGTTGTACCTATCTTTTTAAATCCTGATATAACATCGATAAGTCTATGATAAGGCATTACAAGGTGTGCTGATTGAGATATAAATAGATTTGAGGTATCAATAGAGTTTTCTTTTAAAGACCTTAGTTCTTTTGAAACAAGATTTTCAATATCAATAACCACACCATTCCCTATAAGATTTACGGTGTCTTCATATATTATACCTGAAGGTATAACATGAAGCTTAAGAGCTTTGCTGGAAGTCTTGACAGTATGTCCTGCATTATTCCCTCCCTGAGCTCTTATGACTATATTCGCTTCTTTAGCAAAGAAATCTGTGAACTTTCCTTTTCCTTCATCTCCCCAAGCTGCTCCACAGATCCCAATCACCTTGTCATTTCCAAAAATACTCATACCTGACCGCCTATATTATAATTTGGTGCTTCCTTTGTTATCTTAACGTCATGAGGGTGCCCTTCTCTAAGGGAAGCCGGGCTTACTTTTATAAATGAAGCTTTAGTCTTCAACGTGTCTAGATCCTTACTTCCAGTATATCCCAAAGAACTCCTGAGACCTCCACAAAACTGATGCATAACTTCATTAAGCGATCCCGAATACGGTACCATCCCTTCGATTCCTTCCGGAACAAGCTTTCGGGAAGATACATCCTCCTGAAAATATCTTTTTCTCGATCCTTCCCCCTCTTTCATGGCAGCTAAAGAGCCCATTCCTCTATAAAGGACATATCTCCTTCCGTTAAGAAGTATCTTTTCCCCAGGAGATTCATCCGTCCCGGCCAAAGTCGATCCCATCATCACACTTGAAGCACCGGCAGCAATCGCTTTAGCCACATCACCTGAATATCTGATCCCTCCATCTGCTATTACAGGTATTCTATTATCTACTATCCTTGCACATTCATATATCGCAGTTATCTGTGGCACACCAACACCTGCAACGACTCTTGTTGTACAAATAGACCCTGGACCGATACCAACTTTAAGACCATCTGCTCCTGCTTCATACAGTTCAAGTGCAGCATCAGCCGTTGCAATATTTCCAGCTATTACCTGTAATCCACCATAACTTTCTTTTAAACTTTTTAAAGTCTCTATTACTCCTTTACTATGCCCGTGAGCTGTGTCCAGAACAACAACATCCACTCCAGCTTCAACTAACTTTTCAACTCGTTCATAATCATAAGGAGAAATAGCAGCTCCACATCTCAGTTGATGTCTGTTATCCGTTGTCATAACTGAAAATCCATGAGAAAGTATACCTTTAAGATCGCTAAGACAGAAAAGTCCGGTAATATGGTTTGAACTATCAACAATAGGAAGCTTGCTGACTTTTTTATCTATCATTATCTGATAAGCTTTTTCAAAACCTGTATCAACATCACCTTTTACAATATCTTTTGTCATCACATCTTTAAGTAATAAAGATCTATCAGATACAAATTTCATATCATGTGAGGTAAATATTCCACATAGTTCACCAGATTCTCTTTCAACAATAGGAAAACTCGAAAAGTTAAACTCCTTCTCATCTTTTTCATTGATTAGTTGTTCGACTGTCTGATCGCTATAAAAAAAGACCGGCTTTTCAATAAAACCGTTTAAGAATTTTTTTACTCTTTTGACATAACTAACCTGTTGCTCTGTACTACAATTTTTATGAAGAATGCCAATCCCACCAGTTCTTGCCATCGCAACAGCCATCTTCCATTCTGTGACAGTATCCATAGCTGCAGATACAAACGGTATCTTGAGTGATATATTTCTTGTAAGCTTAGAACTTATGTCTGTATCATTGGGAAGTGTATCTGAACGTTTTACGACCAGCAGGACATCATCAAAAGTAAGTCCTTCCTGATCAAATCTACTCATAAAATCCGAGATTGCCATATTTCACCTCACAATTTTTATTAGAGCCTATGACAACATGTTACAAATCATGATAAAATTTAAACAGAGCACCGGTATTTTACCGGTCACCTCTTTTTAAGACACTTGTTTTACATTGCCGATAACAAACATAATAAAAAAATGATTCCAATGGAGCCTTAATTTATGAAAAAATTATTTCTTATATTATTTCTTATTAATTTTTTGTTTATATACAGCGTTTTTGCGACAACAACAATCAAAGGATATATTGTAGACTATGAAGATCAACCTATCTTTGATTTTCTGGAGGTAAGTCTTAATAATAAAAAGCTTGTAACAGGTGATTCCAAGTTTCGTTTTGAAGATATCAATGCTGGTGATTATATTTTAAAAGTCAACTCTCCAGAAAGTAAAAATCATAATCCGAAATATGCATCAAGCGAACAGCGTTTCTCGATAACCATTAAAGATTCAGAAGTCGAATTCTGGAATTACACACCAAGAATCGTACTTACTTCAGGAAAGACCTGGAACTTTAAAGGTATAGCAAAAAATAAAGCTGGTGAAGTATTACCGGATATAGATTTAAAATTATATAATCAAAAAAACAACAAACAGATAACCTCATTTTCCAATTTACCAACAGGTAATTTTTCGATAATAATCAACGACCCATTCTCAAACTCATATGACCCACAATATGATTTTACACTTTCAGATGATCATAGGAATCAGGTTGACCTTACAATAGGTACCTATAATGAAAATATTGTTGTTTATGCATATAGTGTGTGGAAGAACTCTAATCTTATATATACAACTTATAATAAAAATATTGGTTCTGTAATAAATCTTAATTATCCTGGCTCACCTCTTGTATATACACTTGATAAAGAAAGGATCGCTCCATGGGTAATAAAATCATGGCCTGTTAATCAACAGACACTTTTTTCAATCAGAGATAGGATCAAGATAATATTTTCCGAGGATATTTTGTTCGATACTCATATAAAGAACAAGATACTATTATACGACGAAGAAGATAAACAGTATATAGATATGTCTTTTACCTATGACAAAGATAACAGAACGGTAATAGCACACCCAAGAAAAATACTTGAAAAAGGTCAGAAATATATTCTTTTAGTCTCAAACGTAAGCGATCTTAACGGAAATCTTATGCAGGATGATTTTAAGATCGCTTTTTATACAGAAACTGCAGATTTTGAAGATTTTCATCATAGATATATGGTCGACTCGGTTCAAAATATGCAGATAGGTGGTTATGAGCCTCCGGTAAAAGGTGAAAGAAAGGTAGAGTTATCATCAAATCTTGAAGATCAAAAAAGTAATATAAAAGATAAAAAAGATGAGATAACAGTAAGAAATCCAGATATTACTTTACTCGCTCCACTTGATGAGAATTTTTATTCATCAGATTTTCAGATCAAATATAAAGTCAGCGATATCGACAATTACGATGTCAGATTTACTCTTGATGAAAAGAAAATACCATTAAACTATGTTGTAAAAGATGAAGGAAAACATACATTAAAAGTTGAGCTGCTTGATAATAAAGATAAAGCTATAGATGTAGAGCTCGTAAGCTTCGTTCTTGATAAGACACTTCCGGTAATAAGTATGAACCCTGCTATTACGGAATTATCCTATCATAAAGGTTATAAGGGAAATGTTAAGGTAGATGATACAAATATAAACAAGGTAGAGATCACTATAGATGGAGAACCTCACGATAATGTAATAGAGCTTAACAGAAATGGAGAATACCTGCTTTCTGTAAAAGCTACAGACTACGCCATGAACACAGCTACTTCCGAATACAAGATAATAATTGACAACTCAGCACCGATGATAATAACTGATATCAAAGACAATTCAGTATACAAGATACCGTTTGATTCAAATATTAAAGTTGTTGATGAGAACCTTGATAATAAAAGTATAAAGATCAACAACTCTCCGATCGATTCTGAAAAGATCGAGATAAATAAAGAAGGACGATATAATATCACTGCTGAAGCTTTTGATAAAGCAGGTAATAAGACAACTTTAAATTATAAATTCGAAGTATTTTCTGCATCAAATTTCGATGAGATAGAAAAAATAAACAGATTTAGAGAAGATTTTGCAGGTTTCTTTAAAAAATTAAATGAAGTTGAAAATAAAAACGGCCCTTTTTATATGGAAAGACTTATTCTTGCACTTATCTCAAACAATCCAAAAGACGCTGTTGGTATTACAGAATTTCCTGACATGCAAAAAGAACTTATTAAAGTCCCACTTTCTGAAAAAAACTTGACTCCTATTCAGACACAGCAGATCAAAAAGATAATAATGATCGAAAAATATTGGACATTCCCAAAAATTGCTTCATATATAAAGACTCAAAAAGTCTCATTAGATAATATACTTAAACAATACTCATATCTACCGGAAAAGTTTGCGGAAATATATAATATTGTAAATATTTCTCAGGGAAATATAACTGATATTTATAACATGAACACACCTATCAATCTTGATTATTTTAAGATGTATTTCGAAGATTTTGTTAACAATCTTGAAAGTCTTAGAAAAGCTGTAAACAAACAGACAGAAAATATCAATAGAATCGATTCGATGTTAGAAAATCTTTACTTTGCAAAAAAAATAGTCTTTTCAAACCCAAGTATTGATAAAAAAGCGTTAAGTGATAAAGAAGTAACTTCGAATATGTTTAAATATCTTTCACTTATACTTAATGGAATAAATAAATCTGACTTAAATCCAATAGCTACAGATGTAAATAATCTCAAATATAAGCAATTAGTCCAGCAATTATCTGCAAATCTTAGAAGACATCCACTGAAAAGTATCACAAAACAAAAACAGGTACTGGTATCTGAGAATTATTTTGGCATCTCAGTCACATTTCTTGCATCATCTAAACCATTTCAAATAGAGTTCTGGTTTGAATATAATAAACAGGATAAAAAGACCACTTTATCAAATATCACTAATATCAACAGAATAATCAAGGAATTACAGACATTACCTCCAAAATTACCTGTGAATGAGAATGAAAAAGATAATAGTTCCGGTTCAGGAATATTGAAAGTTATAATAGTTTTATTTGTTATTGTAATAATAGTATTAATATCTTTAACACTTATTAAAAATAAAAAACGTAAACAAGTAAAAATAAACTTCACTTCTGAAAAAACTGATATTGAAACTGAAGAAACAGATACTTTGGAAGAAGGGAAAGTAGCTCAAAAAGATCAACTCGAGGTAGAAGAAACTTCAGATGTTATTGATGATATATCAGAGACAAACGCGGAAGAAATAGAAGAACTGATCGAAGAAGAACAATCACATGAACAAGACGAAAAGATAGAAGAGGATTCTAAAGTAAAAGAAGTTAAACCTTCAATACTTCAAAAGATCAAAAACATTTTTAAAAAGGTAAAAGTCAAAAGTCTTAAAAAGACCAAAGAAAATATTGATGATATAACCGAGGATGAGATAGAACTAACAAGAGATATGCTTTACACAAATCCAATAGAAACTGTAAAAGAAAATAGAAAAGATGATATAAACTTACTTAAACGATTTATTCTGCGAATTGAGACTGGAGAGGGATCAGACGATGAACCTGAAATTAAAGTTTCTGAAGAAAATACAGCTGATGAAAAAATTGAAGTAAATATGGATTTTGATAATGAAGAAAAGGATTCAACATTAAATGTAGAACTTTACCCAAACACTGATGATTTAAGTAATATAGAGAACAATAAAGAAGATGAACTTGACCTAAATACGATTCTTCAGAGCAGTCAGGATGAACTAACTGGAAATATCAATAAAGAAGATGAAAAGTTAAATAATATTGTCGAAGAACTTGAAAAAGAAAATATTCCCGAAGTAGGTAAGGAGCAGAACGAAGAAAACCCATTTGAAGATGCTATTAATGAACTAAAGACACAAACTCCTCAGGAACTTATTGAAAAACAAAAGGAAGAGATAAAAAATGAAGAACTCGCAGCAGAACTTGGTGTGAAAGATCTTATTGAGGATGAGGACCTTGAAAAATATTTAAACCTTGAAATAATTAACGATGCTGAAGAAAACAAACAAGATGATGATAAAAAAGAGGATGATGATAGTGATGGTGAGTTAAAAGCATTAAACGATCTTTTGACTATTGATGATGAAAAAGATAAATAATATTTAAACTAAAAAAAAGGACGAACTTTTGTTCGTCCTTTTTTATTTTAATACAATCAATTATTTTTTTAGATTATAAAAACCTTTAAGTCCTAAAAATTCTCCTGTTTCATCCAGTTCTTCTTCTATTCTTAAAAGCTGATTATATTTAGCTATTCTATCCGTTCTTGATGCGGATCCGGTTTTAATCTGACCTGCATTTGTAGCTACAACAAGATCTGCTATAGTAGTATCTTCAGTCTCTCCTGATCTATGAGATACAACGGCAGTATAACCTGCCTGATAAGCCATTCTTATAGCATCCAAAGTCTCGGTGAGTGTTCCTATCTGATTAAGTTTAATAAGAATAGAATTAGCTATATTTCTTTTAATACCTTCTTCAAAGATCTTAGTATTAGTAACAAAAATATCGTCTCCAACAATCTGAACTTTGGAGCCAAGTCTCTGTGTCATCTTTTCCCAACCTTCCCAATCCGATTCGGCAAGACCATCTTCGATTGAGATTATTGGATATTTATCTACGAGTTTTTCATAATAATCGATCATATCATCTGCTGAGAAAGCTTTTCCGCCTTCTGCACCAAGAATATACTTACCATCTTTATAAAACTCAGAAGCAGCTGCATCAAGAGCGATCATTATTTGTTCTCCTGGTTTATATCCTGCTTTTTTAATTGCTTCAATAATAAGTGTTATTGCTTCTTCATTATCCTTTACATTAGGAGCAAATCCTCCTTCATCACCTACCGCTGTATTCATCCCTTTATCTTTTAATATCTTTTTCAGATTATGGAAAGTCTCAGTTCCCATTCTAAGTGCTTCTCTAAAGGATTTTGCACCTACAGGCATAACCATATATTCCTGAATATCAGCATTATTATCAGCATGTTCTCCACCGTTGACAATATTCATCATTGGAACAGGTAAAGTTTTTGCATTTACTCCACCAATGTACTGAAACAGCGGTAATCCCAAATGGTTTGCAGCTGCTTTAGCTACAGCAAGTGATACTCCAAGTATAGCGTTTGCTCCAAATTTAGATTTATTCTCAGTTCCATCAAGTTCAAGCATGATATTGTCAATAAGAACCTGATTAACTGCATCATATCCTATAAGTTCAGGTGCGATTATCTCATTTACATTCTCAACTGCTTTAAGAACACCCTTTCCCATATATCTATTTTCATCTTTATCTCTTAGTTCAAGTGCTTCTCTTGTTCCTGTTGACGCTCCAGATGGCACTATAGCTCTTCCCATAGCTCCACTTTCAAGTCCTACTTCTACCTCAACAGTTGGGTTTCCTCTTGAATCAATTACTTCTCTGGCTAAAATATATTCTATTGTACTCAACATGACACCTCCTGTTTTTTCTTTATTTTACAACTCCTATAAATTAAAAACAAGTCATTCAGAAATAAAAAAAAAGGATGGCTTAATACCATCCTTTTTTAAAACTCTGTTCTTTTATTTTTTACCGTTTAATCCTTTACTTCTTCTTTTTTTATCTTCGAAATATAAAAAAGTAAAGCAGCAACTAAGACAAAAGGTATCAAGGCAAATAGATCTGAACTTCCTATTGGACCATTTTCCCATGAAGTCATCTCAATTATAGTATTCCATTTAAAATAAACAAACACCGCTATTAGAACTCCCATAAGAGCTTCTCCAGCAATAAGACCTGAAGACATAAGTATACCTGTCTCATCCTCTTTTTTATTCAATTTATCAACTACCATCTTGATCACACCACCTATTATTATAGGAGTACTTAGTGAAAGTGGAAGATAAAGACCTACTGCAAAAGCAAGTGAGTTTATTCCAAAAAGTTCTATGACAAGCGCTGAGAATCCTCCAACAAATACAAGTCCCCATGGAAGAGAATTAGTCATAACACCCTTTATTACCATCGCCATTAGATTTGCCTGCGG
The DNA here is from genome assembly GCA_002869225.1 of Candidatus Muiribacterium halophilum. Classification (GTDB taxonomy): domain Bacteria; phylum Muiribacteriota; class Muiribacteriia; order Muiribacteriales; family Muiribacteriaceae; genus Muiribacterium; species Muiribacterium halophilum. Next base: position 32,874 of record PKTG01000025.1, read on the forward strand.
AGCAGCCAGTTCTTTTGAACCAATACCATACGATTCATTTAAAAGATATAAAGTAAATCCAATTGCAAGTGCGGATGCGAGAACTCCTATAAGTTCACCTATCTGCTGTTTCCATGGAGTTGCACCTACAAGATAACCAGTCTTTAAGTCCTGTGATGTATCACCTGCAATACATATACCAATACATACAATTGCTCCTATAGTTATCGCCGCCATCATTCCTTCATGTCCTGAATAACCACTAAGATAAAGTATAAGCGATGCTACAAGAAGTGTTGCAATAGTCATTCCAGATGCTGGATTAGATGAACTTCCCACAATCCCGACTATTCTTGAGGATACTGTTACAAAAAAGAAACTGAAGATCACTACAAGAATAGTCACTAGAACGGGAGCTTCAATACCATTATACATAAACCATCCCATTGTCAATATCGCCAGACATATTATCATCAAAAGTACATATTTAATAGGTATATCATAATCAGTTCGTTTGAACACTATCTTTTTCTTTGAAGCAGAATGCAGAAGTTCTCCAAACCCTTCTTTGAAAGATTCGAAAATTGTAGGAATAGATTTTATAAGACTAACAAAACCACCTACCGCTACAGCACCTGCACCAATATATCTTATATAATTATCCCATATCTCCCATGCTCCCATATCGCCGATAAGCATTTCCTGTGAAGGATATATCGGAGAAGATAATGCGCTTCCAAATATAGAAATAAGAGGAATTATTACAAACCAACCTAGTAGTCCACCACCAAGCATGTATGCAGCTATTCTTGGACCGATTATATATCCTACAGCAAGAAGCGAAGGACTGGATTCAAGACCAAGAAGTCCATTTTTTATTCCTGGTATCACCTTTTCAGGAGCACCTTTCCATAATCTAAGACCAGACATAAGAAACTTATATAAAGCTCCTGTGATCCCACCTATAAAAACCGCCTTGGCTTTTGAACCACCTTCTTCACCAGCTGCAAGTACCTCTGCACAAGCAGTACCTTCCGGGTATGGAAGATTATCATGTTCTTTTACTATCAGATATCTTCTAAGTGGTATCATAAACACAATGCCCATCCATCCACCTAGGAGCGCCATCACAAAAATCTCGAAGAGTTTCGGGTCAACTCCCCAGATAAAAATAGCAGGTATTGTAAAGATCACGCCTGCTGCCAAAGATTCTCCAGCAGATCCAACAGTCTGCGACATATTGTTTTCCAGTATAGTTGCTTTCTTAAACAAATATCTCATTACAGCCATAGAAACAACTGCTGCTGGTATAGAAGCCGATACCGTCATACCGACTTTAAGACCAAGATACGCATTTGCCATACCAAATATAACTGCGAGTATCGCTCCAAGACCTACCGCCTTAAAACTAAACTCTGCAACATTTGCCTCATCCGGCACCGCATGTCTAAATTCCTTCATAAACAACCTCCAGTGTTTTTATCTTTCAAATTTATTATTAAAAAAAAATATTTGCAAAATCCTTAATAATTATAAATTTTCCCTAATTAATTTGAAAGATAATCTTTTTTTAATTTAATTTTGTTTTAAAATTTTTTATAAGCATTAACTTTTTTTTAACCCTATTTTCTTTATTTAAAGATTTTTTATAAAAATAAAATTTAACATAAATCTAATCTGTGGGTGGCTTGTAGGTAAGGTCTCTCAAACACAACAACGTCCCAACGCGATAAACGCCAGGAATGTAAGTTATTGTCCGAGAAAATCTTTTAATATCTTTTCCTGAGATGCGAATTTACTTTTTATCTCTTCAAAATTATCTTTATATTTTCTATCAAATATATCAATAAATATCTGTACTATATTTGGATCAAACTGTGTTCCACTATTATCCAGAAGTTCCTGTTTTGCAACGTCAGGCGGAAGCCCTTTTCTATATGCACGGTCAGAAGTCATCGCATCAAAAGTATCAGCAACCGCTATTATTCTAGCTCCAAGCGGTATTTTATCACCACTGAGGTTATCAGGATAACCAGCTCCATCAAAACGTTCATGATGATGTCTTATAACGGGTATAAGACTTTTAAGGAAATCAACAGGTTCAAGTATTTTTCCAGATATAACCGGATGAGTCTTAATAATATCATATTCATCATGTGTTAATCTTCCAGGTTTACAAAGTATGGAATCTCTTATTCCTATCTTTCCAATATCATGTAGTAGCGCTGCTATCTCAAGATCACTCACCTGTACAGGATTCATTCCCATCTCAGTAGCTATATCAACTGTATAAGCAGCTACCCTTCTTGAATGTCCATGAGTATATGCATCCTTTGAATCCATTGCATTAGCAAGCACCTCAACGGTACTTCTATAAAGGAATTTTATTCGATCGTATAATTTTGCATTATCAATTGCGTTTGCTGCCTGCTGAGCTATAGCTTCAAGCATATATAAGTCATGTTCGTTAAAGAGGATCTCACCTTTTCTATTCAAGACCTCAAGCACACCTATAACCTTCCCTTTTGATTTTAAAGGCACGGCAATGAGAGATCTTGTATTATATTTAGTATGATCGTCTGCATCTTTAAAAAATCGTTTATCTTTGGAGGTATCAGGTACCACTGCAGCTCTTCCTGTCTCAACTACCCAGCCAGCGATTCCCTGACCTTTTTTTAATCTTACCTCTTTGATCTTATCACCCTTTTCACCTATACCAACAATAAAATATAGTTCCTGTGTCCTTTCATCTATCATCATCACAGAGGAAGACTCACAGTTCATTACTTTTGTAGTAGCTTCCATTATCTTATTTATCAGACCATCTTCGCCATGAAGTTCTATAGTTGTAGCAATCTCTTTCCCAACTTCATAAAGTATAGAAAGTTCATCGTTTGTCTGAATCAAAAGTTTTTCTTTTCTCAATTTCGAATATAGACTTCTGAATATCTCAATAAGCATCTTGTCGAATTTTACTTTTCTGTTTGTCTTAAAGACGATACTATAATATAGTTCAGGATTTTCTATATCTCTATAAGTCATTATGAAATAATCTTTAAAAAATCTCTTTCCAGTCTCCGGGTCTGTATGTAGCTCTTCTTTTATTTTTTCTAAAGCTTCAGGTTCAATCGATGAATATCTTGCTATTGTCTGATAACAATCTCGTTCAATAAAAGCAATATTTTTAATATTTGTCTTTTTTTGAAGGTATGACATAAGATATCTTGCAACAGAGTTTAATGAATCAAGTCTGACAACGTTTCCAAGAAATTTCGTGAACAGTCTTGGTTCCGCACTTATTTGAATGACATTGCCAGTCAGACGCCTTTTTAATCTGAAAATATCATAAGCTTTGCCTGTCTTCTCATCAATATCAACGACTACCGCATTTATCTCAGGTTCACCAACAGCACCTTTCCACATAGTAGGTTTCATAGTAAGATACTGTTTTATTACCATTTCCGCATCCACACCAGCTATTGAATCAGCTGCACCTGTCATCCCAACATCGGTTATATAGGCAGTCCCACCTGACAGTATCTTTTCATCAGAAGTAGCTACATGAGTATGGGTACCAACAACAGCGGATACTCTTGAATCAAGATAGTTTCCAAAAGCCATCTTCTCTATAGTTGACTCGGCATGAAATTCAACAAAGATGCATTTTATCTCATCATCAAAATCTTATAAGATCTCATCTGCTGCAATAAAAGGATTCATGTTATGAGAAAATATCTCTTTTCCAAGAATGTTTATTATACTTTCCTGACCATGAAAAACAAGGACAGCTAACTTTTTACCATCTTTTTCAACTATTCTTAGACCTTGTCCCGGATTGTCCTCAGTAAAGTTTACCGGTCTAAGCAGTCTTGTATCTTCATCCTCCATAAGAGAATATACTTCTCTGTTAGACCACGTATGATTACCCAGAGTTATTATATCAACTCCAAGGTTTGTTATAATATCGTATGATTCCTTATCTATACCTAGACCTTTAGCTGCGTTTTCTCCATTTACAATAATGAAATCCGGTCTAAGCTCCTTTTTCATATCAGGAAGCAGTACTTTTATCGCTTCCAATCCAGGAATATCATCAATATCTCCAAGGAATAATATCCTCATCCAGAAAAAATCTCCTTTAAAAAACCTTTGTATTCTTTATTATCGTCATATATAACGAGAGGTTCTAATATTTTAGTCTCTATCCTAGAATTTTTTACAGCTTCTACCATAAAAAGATGACTCATAGAATTCTCAAAAGAATGTACAAATTGTATTCTTTTAATTCCATATTTGTTTGCTAGCAACGTCCCTATGATCTCATTAAATCGAGTTGATTTGTGAATAAAACAAAGACTTCCTTTAGCGCTAAGTCTTCTTGACACCATCTTCACAAGAGCTTCCCAATTCATAAGATTCTCAAAACATGCATTATATACAACTTCATTATCCGGCCTTTTTCCAGAACCTTTTTTCATATAAGGCGGATTTGTTATAACAAGATCAAATAAACTACTATCATGAAGATTTTCTTCAAGATAATCCCCATGTATAAGTTCAACTTTTCCAAATACTGAATTCTTTTTAAAATTTTCTGTTGCATCATCTACCAGAGAACTCTGAATTTCAAATGCCCTAATATTAATACTTTCTTTTTTTGAAAGTAAAAGGAATTCGATAATTCCTCCAGCGCATCCAAGATCAAGCACTTTCCTTTTATCACTAAGATCTACAAAGTTAGCAAGTAGTATAGGATCAACGGTAAATGGATAATCTGTATCCTCGATCAGTTTAAAGATCTTCCCGTTTATATATTCAAGTCTAAACTCTTTTTTCATCCTTCATCTTCACAGGTATCCTGATATATTCCTTCACCAATCGCTTCTTTTAAAGCAGCTATAGCGACTTCAAGCTGTTCATCTTCCGGTTCTCTTGTAGTAAGATACTGTAACCATAGACCTGGTTTTACTAAAGTCCTAATAATAGGGTTCTCAAAATTTCTTCCTGCCATCTTTATAAATTCAAACGATATTCCTGCCACAACAGGCATCAATAAGATCTTACAAAGTACTTTTATGTACCATGTATCTACTGCGATAACAGAAAACACCAACATAGATATAACCATAACGAACATAAGGAATGAGGTCCCACATCTAGGATGAAGTCTTGGATATCTTTTAGCATTCTCTACCGTGAGCTCCTCTTCTGATTCAAAAGCATATATTGCTTTATGTTCTGCACCATGATATTTGAATACCTTTTCAATATCATCAAGTCTGGATATAGAGAAAACATACCCTAAAAAGATAATTATCCTAGATATACCTTCTAAAAGATTAATATAATAAGGATTTGTCGTGATAAAATTTTCTATTAATTTTGATATACCCTGAGGAAGCAGAATAAACAGAAATATCCCTATCGACATTGCCATCAAAATAGTTGTTGTTATCTCAGCCGTAGTGAGTTCACCTTCCTCTTCCTTTGGATCAGTTGCTGCAATATTTGCTGATATTGTCAGATACTTGACCCCAATCACAAGCGCCTGAACAAGAGAATACATCCCTCTTAATATAGGTAGCCTGAATACACTTCTTTTCTTCTTTTCCGATATCTTCTCATGCTTTACGATTATGTTTCCTTCCGGTGAACGTACTGCAAGAGCAACATCATCTTCACTGCGCATCATTACGCCTTCTATTACAGCCTGACCGCCAACTTCTTTCATGTCTACTCCCATACTATGTTTATTATAATTTTTTAACCAGTCACCACGATTATCGGCTAAAACAATTTTATTCTTAATCTTTTTATTTTTTATTATCTTAAAGTTATGATTTCTTCTTCCAACATATATAAAAGCTCTTTTTCTAAAACTTCTTTATCAACATCACATATTTTAAGCATCTTTTCTAAGCTATTTGCTTTTTTATCATATATAAGTTCAACGATTTTTTTTCTTTTTATGTCGTCTATTATCTTTCTTTTCTTTTCCTTATAAGAAAAATAGCAATAATACTCACCGTTATCTCCATAGAGTTCTTTATCGTACAAATTCTCTTTTTCAGGAAATTTCTTTTTATCTTTTGTTATAATATTTTTTAATGTAAATACTGTATTTTCATCAAAAATAGTTTTTTTGATCTTTTGCTTTTTTTCTTTTCTTATATCCATGTTTTCTTTTTCTTTAAATTGAAATCTTTCCTTTGGATCTTTTGAGGTTATCGTATGATCTAAAAAAACTATTTTTTCAAATTCTTCATCAAAAAGCCCTGTTGTATTTAAAAAGTCAACAAAGATCCTATAAACATTCATCCTCGCTATCGAATGTATTAGATTCTTCTTTTTAAGAGTATGATCACACAGCTGTCTGAAAATTACGCTAGCTGGTATCTGCTTTTTATTTATTAAATAAAAAAAGGAGTTTTTTAGAAAATTACTATTATAAAATACATTTATAGTCTTGGATATATTATCAATATATCTTATGTCTTCAAATGTAAAAGTGTCACTTTTTAAAACACTATAAGGCGGTTCACTTTCAAATAATATGTTATAATCTCTTGCTTTTTTTATAATAGATGTTCCTGGAAGCATTTTTAAGATGTTTATCTGAAGAATATCCGGCATTAGCCTTCCAAGTATATCTATTGTGTAAAAAACACTTTCAATATAATCATCCGGCAATCCTGCTATAAGATCAAGATGAATAGATAGGTTTCTTTTTTCTGTCAATCCCCTAATGTTTTCGAGCAACCTGTTTTCCTTCTCTTTTCTTTCCACCTTTTCTAATACTTTCGGATTTAAAGTCTGAACACCTATCTCAAGTTGAAACCTTCCTTTTGGAACGTTTCTTAGAAACTCTAAAAACTCATCACTCATAATATCCGCTCTTATCTCAAACTGATACAATATATCAGGACAATTCTTCAGGATATAGGACATTATACTCATCGCTCTTTTCTCATTGACGTTAAAGGTTCGATCTATCACCCGAAGTGTATTTATACCCGAAGCAGATAAAGAAGATATGTTTTTTAAGACCTTATCAACAGGATGGTTTCTTACCGGAATTTTATTTCCCGATGTGCAGTATGAACAATCAAATGGACAACCCCGACTAGTCTCGGTATAGGCAAATGAAAGTACTTTATCCTTAATATCATCTTTATCTATTAGATCTATTGATGAAAGATCCTTTTCAAAATAATCGTTTATTTCCTTTTTTTCATAGTTTAGATCTTTTGAATAAATCCCGAATTCAGACATGTCACTTTTTATAATGGAAATATCTTTATAGATCTTTTTTAGGGGAGTCTCACCTTCACCAAGTATTATGACATCACAGCATAGTTGTTTAAAGTTATACTTAAGATCTTCAAATGCAAGCTGCGGCCCCCCTACAATCACAATTGAAGAAGGGTTTATCTTTTTTAATGCTCTTATTATCTTCTTGGTTATCTCATAATTCCATATATAGACAGAAAAAGCATATATATCATACTTTTTCATAGTCAATATTTCAAGATGATCGATTAATGTATCCTTTGAATTTAATTCAAGAATCTCAGCATCAGGAATACTGTTTTTTTTTAGCATCCTGATCGACTGAGATATCTGATAATGTCTCGAATTTATACCTACTAAAAGAATTTCCACACTTTAATCTTCTTCGTTTAATCTAAGATGTATCATAGTTTCACCAGCATTGTTGGTCTCCACTTTTATCACTCTGACCTCGCCTTTACCTGCAAGGAATTGTTTTTTCAGAAAGTTCAATCTTTTCTTCAATGCTTCAGGATCTACATGTGCTTTCTTTGTATACCCTTTCATATCCTCAAAAATAAGTTTCTCAATATATTCAATATCTTCTCTAAGCATACCATTTTCCAGAAGAAGATCTTTACTACTATTTTTGATATTTGTCAGAATATCATCTAAAACAAGAAACATATCATATTCATCATTTATCTTTTTGTTCTTTACTAGATATTTTGTTCTTTCATATCTTATTGCCCCAGCTTTGACTAAGTGATTCAATCTTTCCCAATCTATTTTTCCTTTATCAACTGCTGGCCATGGATCAAGATTGAAATATGAAAAGTCAGTCTTTTTTTCCTTGTACTCTTCTTTATCCTCAAGTTCGTTTGGAATAACGATCTTTAATATAAGATTTTTCTCGTTACCTTCAAGTTGATCACTTACCGGAAAAGTAAGGGTTGATTCACTATACACCAATATAAATGACATTAGCAGTATAATCGAAGTAATAATTCTTTTCATTCCAACCTCCATGTCAGATCTCTATAATCTTCTTTGTAGAAGCGGTAAGTATCTCAGGTCCATCTTTTCTGACTACGACATCGTCCTCGATTCTTATTCCACCCCAACCAGGAATATATATACCCGGTTCAACTGTTATAACATTTCCTTCTTCGAGTTTCTTATCACTTCGAGAAGAGACAGCCGGGTTCTCATGTACATCTATACCCAGTCCATGCCCGAGACTATGTCCAAATCTATCCCCAAAACCTTTTTTACTAATATAGTCTCTAGCTACTTTATCTATATCGGCAGCTTTTACACCTGGCTTAATCGCATCTATTGCTTTAAGCTGAGCACTTAGAACTATACCGTATATTTCCTTAAACCTTTTATCAGCTTTACCTACAAATACTGTTCTTGTCATATCTGAACAATAATCCTGATATCTTGCTCCATAATCCATCTTAAGCATCTTGCCTTTTTTTATCACAGTATCACTTACCACTGCATGCGGAAGTGAAGCGTTCTCTCCAAAAGCTGCTATTGTATCAAACGAATTTTTTGAAGCTCCATATTTTTTCTGACAAGATTCAATAAAATCTGATACTTCTTTCTCTGTTTTCCCTGGTTTTATAAATTTAATAACATCTCTAAACGTCTTATCAGTTATCTTTACTGCTTTTCTTATCTTATCGATCTCATCTTCGGATTTACAACTCCTTACCTTCTCGATCATCTCACCACCAGGCAATAGAGAAATAGATCTATCCTTAAACTTTTCAAACATAGAATAAGTCATATGACCAGCTTCAAAATAATACTTTCTTCTTTTTGAGAAATGATCATATAGATCAGCACCACTAAACATTATGAGTTTGCCATCCGGACAATTTTCCTTAAGATTCTCTTTTATATGATCAAAATAAATAAAATTAGTTATTATCTTAATATCGTTTCCTTCTATAAGGATAAAGGTACTATCAGCCATGACTCCTGTAATATAAAATATATTTTAAGGCTTTGTTATAAGAATGGATGATCTTTTTACCTTTTCACGAAATCTTCTGATATCAAATCTTTTTGCCATTTTCAACTCCCTATATTACTAAAATCAAACTCTTCAGGTCCAACAGCCACACCTGTAATATTATTAAAATCAAGATATTTTGATGCTGTATATCTTATTGATTTCATATTGACGTCATCGATATTCTTAACAACATCATCAAGAGCTATTATTCTGTCATAATATATAAGTGATGATGCAAGTCTTCTCATCCTGGCAGAGGTACTTTCAAGAGAGAGTATTATATTTCCCTTTAGCTGTTGTTTTCCTCTTTTAAGTTCCTTTTCCAGCACCCCACTCTTTATTATCCCCTTCAACTCTTTCATTACAAGTTCAGCTACTTTTTGAGTGTTTACAGGATTACACGCATAATAAACTACAGACATACCAGAATTCTTATGCGCCTGTGTATAGGAATAAATAGTATAAACAAAACCAAATCTTTCTCTTATTTCCTGAAATAATCTTGAAGACATACCACCACCTAAGATCGATGACAATATACCGAAAGCATATTTATCATCTGAAACCTGACATGGTCCTGTAAGAGCAAGACAAAGATGCGTTTGCTTTATATCTTTTTTTATAAACTTTGGAACACCTATCTTTTTATGTTCCGGAATCTCTATCTGAGCCGAGTTTCCTTTTTTCATATTCCTAAACTTTCTTTCCACCATATTGATGAGTTCAGGTTCTTCAAAGTTTCCTGCAACCGATATTATTGTATTTTTTCTTGTATAGTTCTTTCTTACATATTCAACAAGATCTTTTCTCTTTGTTTTTCTGACAGATTCTATAGTCCCTAAGATATTACTACCTAAAGGATGATCCTCCCAGTAGACTTCATTTATCATATCATTTGCAAGTTCATCAGGATTGTCTTCATACATCCCAATCTCTTCAATTATGACTTCCTTCTCTTTTTCCATCTCTTTAGAGTCAAATTTAGAATTGATGACTATATCAGCCAAGACATCCACAGCAAGTTCTATATGTTCAGATATTATTCTTACATAAAAACAAGTGTACTCCTTGCTTGAAAAAGCGTTAAGATAACCTCCAACACTATCGAGCTGCTCAGCAATATCTCTAGCCGATCTTTTTTCAGTACCTTTAAACACCATATGTTCTACATAATGAGATATTCCATCAGGAAAGCCTTTTTCAAAAGCTGTTCCTGTTTTGACCCACACTCCGATACTAACAGATTTAACATGAGGTATTTTTTCATAGACCAAGGTCAGATCATCTATTTTTTTTATGTCTATCAATTCTTTATCCTCTTTTCTTTAAGTTTATCCAGTTTTTTTATCTCATCATAGATGAGTTCTCTACTATCACCTTTTTTCAGTCCCTTTAAAGTCAATGGACCAAAACGGACTCTGATAAGCCTTGATACAAGATGACCTGAAGCTTCACAGATCTTTCTTATCTCTCTATTGACTCCTTCAGTAAGGACAATGGATATCCATGACGAATTCTTATTTTTCTGCAATACTCTTACAGATACGGGTTTCACATTTCGCCTGTCTATTCTTCGTTTTTTAGATAACTCACGTATACTGTCTTCATCTACCAGTCCTCTTACCTTTACCTTATATTCTCTTTCGATCCCATTCTCAGGTAAAGATAAAAATTTTTTCATCTCTCCATCATTTGTAAGTATCACCAAACCTTCCGAGTTAAAATCCAACCTTCCAACATAACTCAAATAGACACGACTTTTAAATAGATCAAAGATCGTTGGTCTACCTTCAGGATCCGCATGAGTACAAATATATCCAGGAGGTTTGTTCAATATCATAAACTTTCTTTTGACATTGAAATTTATCTTCTTTCCATTTACTTTGAGTGAGTCTACAGCAGGATCGATCTTATCACCTAAGGATGCCTTCATACCATTTATAAGAACCTTGCCATCCTGAATGATCTTTTCAGCCTGCCTTCTTGACATCACACCTGCGTTTGATAGTAGTTTCTGTATTCTTTCCTTCATAATACCTTCAGCTTTCTTTTTTAAGATATGTTAACATAAATCTGATATAGTGACATAATATAAAAAATAAGTAAAAAATCCTTTATATTACTGTAACGGAAAAAAAAGGAAAAACATTAATAAAATGAAAGATTTTAAAAATATTTTTTTAAACTTATTCACTTTATAGGTATATTTATTTTCTTTTATATTCTCTGGACAGCGGATATGAAAAAACTAATTCAAACTTTTTCGAAAACAGATATTAAATGGTTTTCTTTAACGCTTCTACTTATACCTTTTTTGGAAATACCAAGGATGTTAAGGTTTAATATACTTTTAAGACTTGAAGGAATAAGACTCGATTTAAAAAGCATATTCCTATCTTATCAATCATCTATCTTTTTCGGTAATATATCGCCGCTTAGAGCTGGTGATTTTTATAAGATAAGATATTTTAAGATCCCAACATTTAAAGGAATAATTCTCGTTATGGCAGATAGGGGGTTCGATTTTATATTACTTGTCGTCTCGGGTATATATTCCTTCGGAGTCTTTAAAGATTCCATTACTCTTAGATTTGTAGCTTTAAGTATATCAATATTTTTGATCCTATCATTTGTATTCATAAGAATATTTGGAAAAAAGATAAAATTTCTGGAGCGTATTCTTAAAAAGACTTCCACTATTGATCTTCTAACAAAATGGACTTTAAAAGATGCTTTTTTTCTTACTCTATATTCTATCACCGCAACATTGTTATTTTTCTTTTTTAATCACCTGATATTAAATCTTACTATGAGTACCGATGTTTCCTTTACCGACGTCATTCTAATAGTGTCCATGGTATCCTTATCTAACATAATACCTATAACAATATCAGGTATAGGTACAAGAGAAGCACTTTCCCTTCTTATACTTTCAAGTTATGGATTAAAACAGGAAACAGCAATAACCTATGGTGCTTTGGCGTTTATACTTACCATGTTAGCTGCCAGCATTTACTCCTTTCTCATCTGGCTTTTAGCCCAAAAACATTTTAAATATACTTATGATTGAACGCTTAATTTTTTTCTGTTAAAATCTTTTTATGAAGAGAAGTTCATCAAGAGTAGAGATAACTTTGTTTATTTATATAAATTTGCTTTGTCTTCTTATCATAACTTTTACTTTTGCAGCTATAAGGACATCTTTTGAACATGTTGTAAAAGGAGATATGCTTCAACAGGCTAGAAAGATCGAAAATTTAACACGTGGAAACAGAAATCTAAAATCCTTATTCGATATAAACTCACGCTTTGCAAGAGAGATAATGAAGAATATAAATATTCGTATTATTCCTAAACAGTCGCCTGAATACGAAAAATTAAAAAAGACTTTTGGAAAAGTAAAAGAATTTGATCCAAAAACTCCCGAAGATTCAATATTCAAAAAAGATGACAGATTCTTACTATATACAACATTTAAATCAGAAGGTAGAGAACATGTAATAACTATTTGGTCAGATCAATTTAAGGTACCGCTAATACCTCTTCCTATTATTATATTACTAATGACTATTGTTAATATAGCAAACTTCTTTGTCGTAATATTCTTAAGAAAGAACATCTCACAGCATAAAGAAGATGATATAGAAAAACAGGAGATAGCGTCTAATATAGCCCATGAACTTAAGAATCCCCTTGCAGGTATATCGCTTTTTGCTGAACTTCTGGAAAGAAAGATAGATAGCGAACCGGAAAAAGAATATATACAAAATATAAGAAAACAGGTGAGAAATCTTAATAAGATAATAAGTAATTTTATTAACTTTGCAAGACCATTTTCCTTAAATCTTCAAAACATCAGAATATCTGATATAACAGAAAAAATTATCAATGAACTAAAATATGATCTCAACGATATATCGATCAAGATCGATTCAAAAGAAAAAAAAGGCTTAAGATGGGATCCTGTTCTTCTTAAACAGGTATTTCATAATATGATATTAAATTCTATAGAAGCTTTTGAAGATGAAAAAAACAAATATATTAAAATAAATATAAATGAAAATAATTCATATACCGTGTTTGAGATAGAAAACAACGGACCTGCAATAGAACAAAACGATTTAGAAAAGATATTTAAACCTTATTTCACATCTAAGATAAAAGGTTCAGGATTAGGACTAGCAATATCAAAAAAGATAGTAAAAAAACACAACGGAACTATTGAACTTATAAGTTCTAGCGATGATAAGACAATCTTTAAAATAAAAATTTGGAGGAAATTATGAGAAAAACGTTATTTACACTGATCATTATCACTTTTATCATGTCGTTCAATGCGGTATCAGCACAGCAGGAGTGGTATCACTCTTTAAGTGAAGGCCTTAAAGCTGCAAATATTGAAAAAAAGAATATCATAGTTTACTTTTATACTGATTGGTGCGGCTGGTGCAAAAGACTTTCAGCAGAAGTATTTTCAACAGAACAGTTCAAAGAATTTGCCTCAAAAGACTTCGTTCTTGTAAAAATAGATGCAGAAGATTACAGAAAGACAACAAAGAAATACAGAATATCTGGTTATCCTAGTATAGTTATACTAGACAGATACGGTAGGGAAATAGATAGAGTTGTAGGTTATGCGCCAAGAGATAAATATATTGAGATGCTAAATCAGGCAGCATATTCACTTGATAATTTTAAAAATCTTAAGATGTTTGCTCAGGAAAAACCTGAAGATAGACATATAAACTTCGCACTTGCTGAAAAGTACAATGAAAGAAAGATGTATAAGGAAGCAAAACTTTTTTATACAAAAGCTATAAATATTGATAACACTTATTGGGAAGCATATCTTAACTTAGGAAATATAGCTCAGTTTGAGAACAAACCGGCTGCTGCTGAGAAGTTCTATAGAAAAGCAAGCGAAAACACCACTCATCCTGAAGAAGTATTGTATCAGGCTTCTATTGTGTCTTTCAATGCTGGAAAAAACAAAAGAGCAGCGGATGGATTTAGAAAATATATAGAAAAACATAAAGGTCAGAAGCTTAATAACAAAATAGAGACATGTTATTATTACATTTTCCTTACTTATATTAAGAATAAAGATCTTGATACCGCTTCTTCTGTTATAGAAGCTTTTAAAAAAGATTATCCATCAGCCGAAAAGACAAGAGAATATATGGGAAATATACTTAAAAAATATCAGGAGAAAAAATAATATGTCTGAATATAAAGACTTGTCTTTTGATATTACAGATGATCTTTTAGAGAAAGTAATAGAATATCATTCAAAAAAGAGTCCTGGTGTCATAATCGGAACTTATTTATTGAAATACCTTATGGATAACCTGGGACCGGTCAAAGGTAAACTACATGTGGTAAGTGAGACAGGAGGATGTTTTCCGGACGTAGTAAGCGCTATACTATCAAGGACTATCGGAAACAAATACCTTAGAATTATGGAGTATGGTCTTGTAGCTTATACTGCATATGGAAGGGATGAACCAGAAAAAGCTCTAAGAGTATATCTGGATAATACAAAAATAGATAAAGATAAGTATCCCTACCTTTACGGATTCTGTCACGGAAGCAGACCACATGATAAATTTGATCGTCCAACTATAAACGAACTTACTATAAAAGACTTTTTGAAAGTGAAATACGACATATTTGAAAAAGAGTGGCTTAAAAACGTCAAACTCGATTATAAACTTCCAAAAAAGAAGATAGTGATATGCGATCAATGTAATATCACTTTTTCAACTTTAAAAGAACTTGAGAGCACTTGCCCAATATGTAAGGATAAGGATCTTTATTTCACAAAATAAGTAATGAACATTTTAATAGAAAAAGAAGCACGAGATCAATCGTGCTTCTTTTTATTTTATCTATTTTATAGTCAACTTTATTTCATCCTCATCCCGGTCAATATAAACTGTATCACCAGATCTTACATTTCCCGCTATAAATATCCTAGATAATGGATCTTCAATATATCTTCTTATTACTCTCTTAAGAGGTCTCGCTCCAAATTTTTTATCATAACCTTTTTCTCCTAAGAATTCGACAGCTTCAGGACTTAGCTGTATCGCTATATCTCTTTGAGACAATCTTTCCTTTAGGATCTTCTCCTGAACTTTTATTATCTTGAAAATATCATCCTTTGTCAGACTATCAAAGATTATTGTCTCATCTATTCTGTTTAAAAACTCAGGTCTGAAATGATCTTTTAAAATATTACTGATCCTGATATTAACCTCTTCTTTTGATAGACCCTCATCAATTATAAGAGATGAACCAAGATTTGAAGTCATTATTATAACAGTATTCCTAAAATCAACAGTCCTTCCCTTACCATCGGTAAGTCTACCATCATCAAGTATCTGCAAAAGTATATTAAACACATCATTATGTGCTTTTTCTATCTCATCAAGTAGTATGATTGAATAAGGTCTTCTTCTAACCGCTTCTGTAAGATAACCACCCTCATCATATCCAACATATCCAGGAGGAGCACCTATTAATCTTGCAACAGAATGTTTCTCCATATATTCACTCATATCTATTCTGATCATAGATTTTTCTGTATCAAAAAGGAATTTTGCCAAGGTCTTGGCTAATTCTGTCTTACCTACACCTGTCGGACCCAGAAAAATAAAACTTCCAATAGGTCTTTCCTTATCATGTAATCCAGCTCTCCCTCTTAAAACAGCATTCGATACGGATCTCACGGCATCTTTCTGTCCTATTACCCTTTCTGCAAGTCTATCCTCTATATTTAAAAGTCTTTCCTTTTCACTTTGAACTATCCTTATAACAGGTATTCCTGTCCATTTTGCTACGATCTCTGCAATAAGATCATCTTCTAC
Source organism: Candidatus Muiribacterium halophilum (assembly GCA_002869225.1). Taxonomy (GTDB): domain Bacteria; phylum Muiribacteriota; class Muiribacteriia; order Muiribacteriales; family Muiribacteriaceae; genus Muiribacterium; species Muiribacterium halophilum. Next base: position 49,020 of record PKTG01000025.1, read on the forward strand.
TTCTTCTTTTAATAACTGTTTATCGCTTTGAAGTTGTTTTAATCTTTCCTCATTCTCTTTTATATCTTCCTGTCTCTTAGGGATCTTTCCGTATCTTATCTCTGATGCTAAAGCAAAATCTGCGTTCCTTTCAGCTTTTTCCTCCTCTGTCTTTAAAAGGTCAAGCTCAGTCTTCAGTCTTTGAATTTCAGATATAAGCTTTTTCTCCTGTTTCCATCTACCTTCTAATGCCAATTCCTGTTCTGAAAGTTCTGATATCTCTGTCTCTATTTCTTTAGCTCTTTTCTTGTTATCAGCATTTTTTTCTCTCATCAACCCTGCTCTTTCTATCTCAAGTTGCATCTTTTTCCTTTTTATATCATCAAGCTCAACAGGAACACTATCGATTTCCATCCTCAACCTGGATGCCGCTTCATCAATAAGGTCAATAGCTTTGTCTGGAAGAAATCTGTCAGCAATATATCTACTTGATAGCATAACAGCCGAAATCAAAGCAGAATCTTTTATCTTTACACCATGATGTATCTCATATTTTTCTCTAAGACCTCTTAGAATAGATATTGCCTCCTCTTCGGATGGCTCCTGAACAAGGACCTGTTGAAATCTTCTTTCAAGTGCAGCATCTTTCTCTATATATTTTCTATACTCAGCTAAAGTCGTAGCACCAATACATCTAAGGTCTCCTCTGGCAAGTGCTGGTTTTAACATATTAGATGCATCTACAGCTCCCTGGCTAGCGCCTGCACCAACTAAAGTGTGAAGTTCATCTATAAAAAGGATTATCTCACCTTCAGAATTTTCTATTTCGTTTATAACAGCTTTAAGACGATCCTCAAATTCTCCACGATATTTGGAACCTGCTATAAGCGCACCCATATCAAGTGAAAAGACCGTCTTTCCTTTGAGTGTCTCCGGTATATCGTTTTGAGCTATCCTTAATGCTAGCCCCTCTACTATTGCTGTTTTACCAACTCCAGGCTCTCCTATTAGAACTGGATTGTTTTTAGTTCTTCTTGATAGCACCTGAATAACTCTTCTTATCTCTTCGTCTCTACCTATGACAGGATCTAGTTTTCCACTTCTTGCAATCTCTGTCATATCTTTGCCAAATTTCTTTAAAGGAGAATAATTTTCTTCGGAATTCTCTGTATTTACCTTAACACCACCTCTTATTTCCTTTAATGCTTTTATAAGCTCGTCTTCTCTTACTCCATTTGCCTTTAAAATTTTAGAGACTTCAGACTCTATTCTTAAAACAGCTACAAAAATATGATCAACACTTATAAAATCATCTTCAAATTCTTTTGACCCCTTAAATGATTCTTCAAGTATTATGTTTGCTTCATTTGAAAGGTATTGCTGACCTATAATACCCTCCACTTTAGGTATCTTTTTAAGAATATTTTCGTTTTCCTCTATTATTTTATTTATTGGAGCACCTACTTTTGATATGAGAGTCTTTCCAACGGAATCCTCCATAGAGAGTATTGCTTTAAGTATATGCGATGGAGATATAGCCTGATGACTCGACCCGTCGGCTATCTGTCCTGCTTTTTCAATTACCTTCTGGGATCTTATAGTAAATCTATCCATTCTCATATTGCCCTCCTGGTAAAATTTTGATCTTATATTATATTTACAAAAACTATTCCATAATACACAATCAGGTGTTGGCTTTTTTTTATGTAGATTTTTTCTACACTTTTTTTCACAAAAAGGATAAACACTCCTCAGTATTTTTTTGACTATGAAACGCTTAATAGGTTAATATCTTTATTAATAATATCTGGGAAAGATTCTGAGGAAATTATGCGAATTTTAAGTCTGGGAAAAAGATTAGACAGACCGGAATATAACGATATCTTCAAAGAACTTGATAAATTTGATGATTTAGAGTTTTCAGCTGTAAAAGAACATGATTCAAATGACTCTCCTTATATTTCCATAAAAGAGACAAATAATCTATTCTCTTTTTTTTCAAAAGAAGCTAATCTTTCCTATGAAAAAAATCAACTCAGAAAAATATTATATAAATTTTCACCGGAGATAATTGAGATACATGCAGAACCACATCATAGATTATGTCATGATATCTTCCTATGCTGCAATGATCTGGGGATTTCTCCCTCTTTTATTTTATATCCCGAAAAAAGTTTAAAAGATCATCTTATATATCCTTATAATAATATCAGAAAAAATACATTAAGCAGGACTTCTTTTATTGTTCTGAGAAACGATTCCCTAAAAGACCAGATAAAAGACTCTGCTTTTAAGAATTCTTTTAGAAAGATCCCATTCCCTGCTTATCTTATTGAAAAAAGAAAAAAAGATAATGATATATGTAATATCCTCATATCGATTGTAAATGATCTATCTGAAGATGTATTTGAAGATTTATTATCTCTTTCCGATTATATACAAAGATTAAAGTTTAATATAGTTGGAAATATAAGGATTTTTAAAAAACTAAAAAAAGAAGGATTTAACTGCGATCTTTTTGAAGATCTTTCGAGAGAAGAGATAATATCCCTGCTATCCAGGACAGATATTGTATTATTGGATAATGATTCCTCTAAAAATCATAATACTCTAATACCATTTACTTTTTTTAATAAGATCCCTTGTCTTACAACTAAATCTTCAGAATTTTCAATAGATATTACGACTCTTGATGAATATAAATTAAAAAAACTTATACTTGGTGATATTGACCCTTTCGTTGAGATCATTAATAAAGCAGGAAAAAAAGCTTATAAGGATTTTTCTGCAGGAAAATGTGCATTTGAGACTTACGAACTCTATAAGTTTCTTTTTAAGACTATGATCAGATGATCAATCTTTTATCATCTCAAGTATATCAGTTGAAGTCTTTATGAGATACTCATCCCCTTCATCTCTACCTTTTTTCTGTAGTTTCTGAAGTATTATCTCTGGAAATACTTTTTTCCACATATTCATATATTCTTCACGACATGCATCAACCACATAAGGATAAAGGGTCAGGATATATTCAGCTACCTCAAGATCGTCCTTATATTTAAGGAAATACCTGCTTATATTCTGTCTCACCTCTTTTTCTTCATCAATAAGAGCCACTCCGGCAAGTTTAAAGAAGTCACGATTGCCAAGATTGACGATACCTTCAGCTATGATCTTTCTTGCAGTGTTATTTGCAAAATATCTTAGAACAAGATCGAAACCTTCTATCACTCTTTCATTATACTTTCTTGTGATATTCTTTACTTCTTTAAGAATCTCAAGTTCCTTGTCTATCTCAAAATCAAAAAGGTAAAGTTTTTCAATAAGTTCATCAGTGGGGTCCATCTTAAAACTATTCTCTTTTTTTTCTCCATCATCTTCCGGAAGGGGAACCGAATCTTTTATGAGAATATTCACCTCGCTGACATCTTCGGCATTGTTTATATCTCTTATATTAAATACTGTAAGCACAGTTTCCTTATCACCTATTATCTTACCTGCAGAAACAATATCCTCGGCAAGTATCATACCTCTTTTTAAGGTGTTTTTCAGAAGAGTCTGAGTTTCCAAAAGTGCCTCCAGTAATGTTTTTCTTTATTATATCATAATATTTTTTATTTTAAAAAAACAGCTTAGATATGTACGTTTATATGTTATAATAATAACATCGGAGGTTTTATGATAAAAATTAATAATATTGAATTCTGTAAAAACAATAAAATCATCATCGATTCACTTACTCATACATTTGAGAAAGGGAAAATAAATTTTATAATTGGTGAAAATGGAGTTGGAAAGACCACGCTACTTAATATACTTGGTGGAGTGTTTGATAGTACTGGAGTTAAAAGCACAGACTATGGTGATATTTGTACTGAAAATCATCAATATAAAGCAGAACTTGGCTTTTTAATGGAAACTCCTTTCTTTTACTATAACCTTACTTCAGATGAATTTATTGACCTTGTACTTTCACTTAGAAAAAAAGAAGTGTCGTCAGATGAAAAAAAACGTTGGTATGAACTATTTAAAATGATCGATTTCACAAATATACCTATAAGTTCACTGTCAAAAGGAGCCAGGCAAAAGACAGCAATAATCTCAACCCTCATTCATGACCCCGAGTATATTCTAATGGACGAACCTGTGAATGGTCTTGATCCTGTTGGAGTAAAGATACTAAAAGAGATACTTGTTGCTGAAAAGAAAAAAAATAAAACGATAATCGTATCAACCCATATATTAGAGATAGCTGAAAAACTTGCTGATGATGTGCTCGTAATAAAAGATGGTAAAAAGATAGCCTCAGGAAACATCTCAGATCTTAGAAAAAACGCTGATGAGGAACTGGAGGATATTTTTTTAAGGTTGACAGAAAATCATGATTATGAAAAGGTGCTTAGTCTAATATGAAAAAATATCTTATATTCTTATACTCTATATTATACACAGGAAAAAACAGAAATTTTTTAAGGTTCTTTCTTAGCGGATTCCTGGTGATCTGTGTGTTCTCTATTGGACGTTCCTTAAACAACGTCATACTGGATAGACTTATTGATAATATAGATCAGGAATTTCTTCTAACCGTATATACACAATTTCATTCGATCTTAGGATTTATTCTCGTTTCTATAGCCTCTATGTCCTGTATAATATACAGTTTTAATATCTTTTTTAAAGATAGCGAGCTTTACTTTCTTTTTTCTCTTCCTATTAAGACATCTGAGGTCTTCTTCAACAGATTTATGAAGATCTTTTTATATTCTTCCTCGGTTTACATCCTTTTCTCAGCTGGAATATTATCAACTCTGCACAGACTTTTTAATATCAAAGCAAACATCATCACTTTACTATTATCCTATTTAAGTGTTCCCCTTATTTACACATCAATTTCTATACTTATCGTCTTTCTATTTACGATGATATTAGGTTCTATAAATTCAAGAAGGTTTCTTATATCCTTTTCCGTCTTTATGATAACAGTTATAACCGTTGCGGTCAGATATATGAGACCTGAAAGACTATTTCAGATGAATAATATAGAACTTGACACCTATATGGAAAAACTCTCAATGCCATTTTTAAAATTTTCTCCAGGTGATATACCTTCAAGAGTCATGCTATTAATATCAAACGGCAGATCTTTGGACGCTATTACCTTTACAGCTTGTTGTCTTTTATTATCTTTTATTCTACTAACAATATGTTCTTTTTTATATAAAAGACTGCACGGCGAACTGAGCGGAGAAAACCAACCCACTTCTTCTATGAAAAGATTAAACATAAAAAAACAGGATACAACAAAGACTCTATTGAAGAAGAAAGAAATCACTTTATTTCTTAGAGATAATTTTAATATGCAACAGTTATGGCTATTCATTGGTCTTATAGCAGTCTTTTTCTTTAACGCATATTATCTAAAAAATATGGGCGGGAAAAACTTCTATGATACTATAACTTTCTTTTTTAACCTCGGTGTGATACTTCTTATAAGTGCTTCTTTTATCGCAAGGTTCTTCTTCGGGTTCTTCGTGAAGACAATAAAAGAAAAAGATTTTCTTAAATCACTTCCAATAAATATAGAAATACTCTTTAAAGCCAGACAGGAACTTTTCTTTACGGCATGTTGTGTGTTTTCTGTTTTTGCTTTACTTCTTTTACTACTCGTCTACCGTCCCGAATTGTATATTATTTTAATCTCTATAATCGATATCTTTTTATTTATATCACTTTATATAAATATGGCTTTATATATATCACTTAGATTTTTAGATGAACAACTCGATATCTTTTCAATACCGGTGTTGTTTTACATCTTATTCAATCTTTTTTTAACTGCTTTTGTCACTCTTATTCAAGCTTTTGGAATGATTGGAACAAGGCATATTCAAAACACTACAAGACTGGGTCGAATAGGATCGGTAATAGCACTTGTAATATTGATCGTATTTTTTATTTCGGGAATTTTTAAAAGACTTTCAAGACGAAAGATCAGAAGTTTATAATGATAGTTGATAGATATAAATCAATAGTGTATTCTAAATATTGATATAATGAAAAACAAATCGGGTATAATATGACAAAGACAATAAAAGCTGATGAACTAACCAAAATATACGGTGGCAGAAAAGTAGTAAACAACGTATCCATCTCACTCTCTAAAGGTGAGATAACTGGTCTTTTAGGACCAAACGGTGCTGGTAAGACAACATCTTTTTATATGATCGTCGGTATTGTTTCTCCAAAATCCGGTAACATTTTTCTTAACGATCAAAATATTACCGATATCCCGATGTACAAAAGAGCTCGTCTTGGAATAGGATACCTTCCTCAGGAACCTTCTGTGTTTCGTAAATTAACGGTATGGCAAAATATATTAGCAATCCTACAGTTTACCGAACTTACAAAAAAAGAACAACATTATAGAGCTGAAGAACTACTCGACGAATTGAAGATAACTCATATACGAGATTCTTTAGGCGTCTCTCTATCAGGTGGAGAAAGAAGAAGAGTGGAGATAGCAAGAGCAATATCTACCAGTCCTGATTTTCTGCTTCTGGATGAACCATTTGCGGGTGTTGATCCTATTGCTGTTGCAGATATACAGGAGATCATATCTGAGCTGAAGAAAAGTGGTCTTGGAATACTCATAACCGATCATAATGTTAGAGAGACTCTTTCAATAACGGATAGAGCTTATGTTATGAACAGCGGTGAGATACTTGTAGAAGGCGATGCCGAGATGATCTCAAATGATCCAAAAGCACGTCAGTTTTACCTGGGAGAAAAATTCAGATTATGAGTGAAGCCTCAATAAAACTAATTGCCATAATGATATTCAGTGGACTTCTCGCTTATATAGGAGATCAGGTTGGGTATAAACTCGGCAAAAAAAGAATATCACTCTTCGGATTAAGACCTAGACAGACAGCGACTGTCATTACAATAACATTCGGTATAATAATAACGTTTTTAACTATAATATTTGCTATGATCCTCTCAGAAGATGTCAGAATAGCATTGACCAAAGTAGAAGAAATAAAAAGAGCGATAAGGGAAAAAGAAAAGACGTATCAGGAACTTGTCAAGGAAAAGGAACATGTACTAAGCACAGTTGACGGTCTTAATAGCGATATAATAGAAAAGAAAAAAGAAATAAAGACTTTAAAAGATTTTTACAGTGAACTTAAAAGAAGCGTTATTATTTTTGAAGTAAACGAGATGATATCTTTTGTAATGATCGACAAAAATTCTTCTTATGATGACATAATCAAGAAATTTCAGGAACTATTTACAAAGACACATAGAAAAGTCACTCAGGCCGGGATAAAAGCCAGAGACCTTAAGACAATAATGAAAGAATACGATAAGATGATAAAAGAAAAAGCTAAGCTTCTGGAAAACTCTCCTACAAGGATACTCTTAAAGACGGTAGCTTCATCAAATCTGACCTTAAAGACAATGGGTGGAAACTTTTTCGATGTTATAGCTATAAACGAAGTGAAAATAATACCAGCTGGAACAGTTATCAGAAGCCCTTTCTATATTGATGCAAAAAAACTTGATATTAAATCTATTTATGCCACTGTAGATCTAAGTATACAGCAGGTTTATGATTTTCTTATAAAGAAAAATGCTTTTATTAATTCACCTGATTTTGTCCATCCAGTCGAAATATACGAAATATCTGAGGATGTAAAAAACACAGATCAGAAGATAATGCTTGAATTTATTTTTAAAGATGATGTCTATACGTTCGGTCCATTTAATTTCCAGGTAAGATTTGTTGTAAAAGATCTTGATAAGGATAAAGCAGAAGATAAAGATAAAGCAGAAAACAAAGATGAAAAGACTATTTAACATATCACATAGTCAAAAGCAGCTTCTTCAGGAAACATCTTTTATCCTTGATCGCTCCGTTGAGTCGATCATAAATGAATTTCAAGACCTTTATAACGATAATCTTAATAGCTCTAATAAAAAAGCAAATACTCAAAAACTAATTGAATGGGTCTTTACTTTAAGATATCCAGAGTATTCAAAAGCAGTTGAACTCTTTGAAAATTTAAAAAAACAATTATCAAAAAAAAACATCGAACTTAAGTATGATAGATCCTTTGAAAATGAAGATTATCATATAAATATTAACTTTTCTGATATAAAAGATCTCGAGAGTAGTATTTCCGTGATTCAAAATAATTTAAAAGATTTAAAAGAAGAATTGGAATATATCAGGCCATGATATATATAGAAAAAGCATTGTCAGAAAAAGACCCTTTTCTTATTAAAGGGGTCACTCAAAAGCATGAGTTAATAGAAAATATAAACTCGATAAACGAATCATGTTTAAACGGTGATATTATTCTAAAAAGAAGAAAGAACAGCTTTATAATTCCTTATCAGTATGGTCATGGTATAACCGGGAAAAACGAGTATGTACTTCGATGGGGAACCGGATGTAAATTCTCGTGTCTGTATTGTTATGTTCAACAAAAGATAAATTTCACAAAAATATTGACGGTATTTGCTGATACAAAAGCTATTAAAGAAGAGCTTCAAGAGCTATTTAAAATAAAGAAAAAGATACTTCTTAATGCTGGTGAAAATTTTGATTCTTTTATTTGTGAAAAGGAAACAGGTTTTACTTCCAGATTGACTAATATGTTTTCTGATTTCCCCGAACTTACAGTAGAATACAGGACAAAATCCCTTATTCCTGAAAATTATATAAATAATGTGAACTCACAAAACACGTTCATCGCAATTTCACTCAACCCTTACTACATAAATAAAAGATTTGAAAAAGGAACATCAGATCATAATGATAGAATACAAAACATAAAAGCTCTTTTAGATAAAGGACACAGATTAGCTTTAAGAATCGAACCTGTTATTCTTATAGATGATTACCTTAATCATTACAAAAAATTCTTCAGACAACTCTCAGCAGAATTTGATATAAATAGACTTGAAAGTATAGATATATCACTTTTAAGATTGACTAAAAAAGGTTTTAACTTCGTCAAAAAAAATCGCGAGATAATGAGTGGAGAGTGGATACTTTCAACTTCCGATAACAAGTACAGATATTTTATCAGACAAAGGATCATAGCTTTAAAAGAATTAAAATATGCATTATCAAAAGTCTATAAAGGTAGTATATATATTGGAGGAGAACCAAAAAATCTTCTTAAATATATGATATAATTATATTATCATGTTTTTAATTAATTGGATCTTTTATACATCTTTTTTTTATGTGATAGTATTTCCTTTTCTATTTCCATTAAATCTTGTCTATCTTTTTTTTAAAAACAAATCTTACAATTCTCATAAAAAAAATACAATTGATAGAATCACTATACTAATTCCAGTCTATAACGAAGCCAAAACGATCATTGATACGTTATTACATGTTAAAGATATCGATTTCAATGGAAATCTCACTATTTATCTTATCGATGACAATTCTACGGATAACACAAGGGATAGAATAACCGATTTCATCGAAAGTAATCCTGATTTAAGTATCTCACTATTTTCTAATAATAAAAGAATCGGTAAGGCTGGTATAATGAATCGCTTTATACCTGAGATCAAGGATGAGATCGTTTTAGTACTTGATGCTAATATAAGACTTGCAAAAGATTCTCTTATCAATATGACCTCATATTTTAAAAAAAATACAGGTATCCTTTTTGGAAACCTTATATTACAGAAAAACCACTATTCTTCGATCACTGAAGAGGAGATATGGTATTGGAATCTGGAGACTTTTCTTAAGAGGATTCAAAATAGTATTGGAAATATAACCTCTCCTGTTGGAGGTTTTTACCTTTTGAGAAAGAGTCTGTTTGAAAAAATTCCTTCAGAATGTCTTACAGAAGATATGTATCTTCTTTTAAAAATATTATCAAAAAATTACTCCTCTAAATTTTGCTATAAAGCCAAAGGGTATGAGTTCACCGAAAAATCAACTGTAAGTGAATTTAAAAGAAAAAAAAGAATAATGAAAGGTGGATTTTATATACTGGGAAAGTTTATTCATGATAAATACTCTTTTAAACTTAAAAAGGTTGATATGACGAATCTCATATTAAATAAGTTCATGAGATGGATCTATCCAATACTCTTTTTTGTAAGTATTATAGCTGCTTTATTTGATTTTAAAAGAAATAAAATATCACGGACTTATCTTTTATTAAATTTCATACTCTTTTTACTAACAGCAATAGAGTTTATAATAAACACTTTCTTAAATACTCTTCTAGAGGAAAAAAGAATCAGAGTAAGATTTTTCAAAAAACCACTTTATTTTTATACATTGATGACTTCAGGAATAATGGCTCTCAAAAAGGAACATAAAGGACAGAGATGGGAAAAAGATGAAAGATAGTATAAGTGTTATAATCCCTACTTTTAAAAGAAGTTTTCTTTTAAAACAATGTTTGGAAAGTATTATAGCTTCAATAGAATCAACTACAGAGATAATAGTATGCGACGATAGTGATGACGAAAGTTGTAAAGAGATAGTTGAATCCTTTGAATATCCTGATATAAAATATATAAGATGTGGCGGAAAAGGTCAGGGGAACGCAAGAAATATTGGAGCAAGATCATCAACCGGTGATTATTTGTTGTTCATTGATTCCGATGTCATCTTATTCAAAGACACTATCCACAGATTTAAAAAACACATTAATAAAAGACACAAAATAGTTCTCGGAAATATTCTCTTTCCAGAAATACCAATATCCCACAACAATGCTATAACCGATCTAGGCTATTTCTTTGGAAATATCAATGACCCAAAAACTAACTTTATAAGATTCCTACCCTGCCTTCTTTTGATCAAAAAAGAGCTATTCATTAAAAACAAAGGTTTTGATAGTGAATTTGCAGGTTATGGTTTCGAAGATATTGAACTCGGGTATAGAATTTGCAAAAATTCAAAAAACATCTTATTTGATAAAAAAGCAAAAGGGTTACATTATAACAACAGGACTTTTGACAGTATAAAAAAAAGAGCTAAAAAAGTTGCAAAAGCATCTCTCCTTTTTTTTCAGAAACATCCTGAATATCACAATCCATATCTTCTGCCAATTCAGCGACCATTTTCAGAAGATGCTTTTAAAAAATCAAGAGATCACATACTTAAAGTCTTACTTGAAAAGATCGAGCAAAATGAGATAATAAATGAGATCATTAGAAAAACTGATAAAAAGAACTACAGAAGATTAAAAAAGAGATTAAAACAAAGAAGCATCAAATTCTTTAATAAGATAAGCTATTATGAGATCGCTTATCTTTCATCGCATTATAATATAAACCTTAAACTACTTCCAGACACTTTATTGTCAAGATTCATCTCATTAAAAAAAATAAATATTAAACATTTGTTCAAAAGTCATTTTATTGATAATAAAAAAGAGATCACTATTGATTATTATTGTTGCGGTGTAAAGAAAGATATTTTCATACCGGGTTTTGATCTGTTTCTCTTAATAAACCTGTTTCTAAGTAAATTATTTTGATCTAACACTTGTATTTTAATCATGTCTGATTTAACATATAAATAATTAAAAAGTTGTTTTAAGAGGTGTTTTATGGATAATCATGATATTAACTTAAATAATAGAGTACTTCATGTCACTTTAAAAGATTTCGGAGTAGAGATACCTGAAAATTACTGCGATCTATTAAGAAATGAGATAAATCCACATATTAAAGAATTTGACACATTGATAATCGATATGAAAAACATCCCTTATGCTGATTCTAAGATGCTAGGCTGTTATGTAAACCTCTTTAAGAATATGAACAAAGCAGCAAAAGAGATGATCTGTATTAATGTCCAGCAGCAGGTGTTAAGAATTTTTCAAATAACTAATATAACCGAGATAATGCCTGTTAAATCAATGGATGACAGCAAGGATGTTTTAGAGAAATATTCACTTTGATTTTTTTCCAAAAAATCTTTTTATTCCTGACGAGACTTTTTCAGAAAGGTTTTTGTCATCATCTTCATCCTGATCATCTTGCTCAAGAGCATCCGATATATGTTTTTTGATCTCATCAAACACACTGTCTCTTTCTATTTTTTTCAACTTCATCTGAGCTATTGAAAGAAGTTTGGCTGCACTTTCATCTTTTTTTAGTTTATCCAGAACAAAAGCAGCACTTCTAAGCTGATTTTCTTTTCCTGAATAAACCATAGCTTTTATTATCTCAAGCATTCTATATTTACCTTCATTTGAAAGCAAAGTGGCTACGTTAGCTTTTACACGAGGATCAGGATCTTCTATCATCATCATCACATCTCTGTATAACTTAGGATTTTTAAGATTTATAAGACACTCAACGGTGTTTGCTCTTATTCTCGGATCGGGATCTTCAAGATATTTTCTAAACACAGGAGCTTGTGTTGAATCGCCGATTCTTCCATAGGTGCTGATCAATGTTGCTATGACAAAAGGATCCTCTTCATGTTTTAAAGTATTAAGAATAAGTTCATTATGTTCTTTTGTCTGATTTTCCTGTAATTTTTTTAACACTTCGATTTTCATATCAGGATCATCGCCACCTAATATCTGCGAAATATCCTTTATTTTTGCCTTACTCTGAAGTGATATTCTCTTTTTGATTCCATGATATGCATATCTGAGTATATACTGAATCTCACCATCATCATATTTATCTATATAAGCTCTGATCTTTTTCATCTTTTCCATATTGTAAAGACCTTTTTTCCTGATAATTTCCTGTATTTCATTTTTTATTTTATTTCTTGATGTATTATCAAGTTTTTCTTTTTCTAAAACCACTTCTTTCGGTTTAGGATCATTATTGCCTTCGATCTTTTTTAATATATGATTACAGATCTTCAAAATATCATCGTCATCCGATATTTTCATTATCTTTTTTATAATATCTTTTTTATTTTCAAGCGATATCTTATTTGAATTAATAAGATTTTGAAAAAAAGCTTTCTTTTTTTCAAAACTGACTGTCTTAAGTTTATTTATTGTATCCTTATTTATCTGCAATAGTCCTCTTCACCTCACCTATTAAATATAAAGAACCAGTGATCAATAACAATTCGTTCTTTTTCTGTTTCTGAATTACAGAATCCAGTGCTTTTTTCAGATCTTCTATAACTAATACTTCCTGATTGTATTCTTCGGCAACCTTTCTTTGAAAATCAATATCCATTAGTCTTTTATTATCAATTGATGTGATTATGATCTTATCAGCTATTTTCCCTATTCTACTATAAAAATGTTTTGCATCTTTATCTCTTAGTATAGTACAAACAACTATAACCTTATTATTCTGCCAGTTTTTCCTCATATATTCATATAATGCATCTATTCCTGATATGTTATGAGCCCCATCAAATAATATAGATGGTTCTTTTTTAAAAAACTCTAATCTACCTGGAAATTTTGCTTTTGCAATACCTTCTCTAATCTTCTGAGTCTCTATATTTAATTCCTCAGCAACCCTTATTGCAAGTGAAGCATTATCTACCTGATGTCTTCCTGGCATATTAATATGCAATCCTTCGATGTCTTTTTCTCCAATATAATCAAAATCACAACCATATTTTTTTATTTTCATATTTTTTAATTTGAAATCTTCTTTTAAAAAACATAACCGTGTTTTAGTCTCATTACATCTTTGTCTTATTATGTTTTTAAGATGTGGTTGCTTCACTCCAGATATACAAACACTATTGTTTTTTATTATACCAGCTTTTTCCTTTGCTATAGCTATCATTGTACTTCCAAGTATTCCAGTATGATCCTTATCTATTGTTGTAATGACTGATATAGAATTTTTCACTGTATTTGTAGCATCAAGACGGCCACCAAGACCAACTTCTACAACAGCATAATCAACTTTTTTTCTTGAAAAAAACAGAAAGGCCATAGCGGTCATCATCTCAAAAAAAGAAGGTTTGACTTCGAATCTTTCTTCTGTCTTCCTAGCTGCCTCTTCAAGATCTGGAAGTATATATTTAAGATCTACATCATTTATCTCTTTAAGATCAAACCGAATCCTTTCGTTGTATCTTACAAGATGAGGCGAGGTGAATTTCCCTACTTTAAATCCAGCAGAATGTATTATGTTCTCAATATATGTAGAAGTCGATCCTTTACCGTTTGTTCCTGTAACATGAATAGTCTTGAAATCTTCCTGTTGATTCCCCAAAATATTCAAAAGATATATGATCTTTTTTAATTCGTATTTTTTACCATCTCGAATATAATCATAAACATATTCTTTGAGATTTATCTTCCCCTTCATAATATATCCTTTGCTCTTTGCAGTTTTATATAAGCGTTTATCTTATTCATATCAGACATTAAATATTCTTCGATTATACTCTGGGCTTTTTTGAAACTCTTTTTCATTGCCATTTGACCAGCGATCTTAACGATGAGATGTTCACGAAATCCGTCTCCTGCGACAAGAGCATATTTCAAGGCATTTCCTAATTCACTAATATTTAAATAATATTTGGATAAAAGGTAGTTCATATACTTGACCTCAAAATCCAACTCTGATTCTTTTTGTAGATCAAGTATACTCTTTATTATTTTGTTTGATTTATCTTTTTCCCCTGTCTTAAATTCTAAAATTGCAAGCGAGACTTTTCTTTCAATCTTCATTAGAGGGTCTCCGATTTGATCTAACTTTCTGAATCTTTCTAAGAGGACTCTTTTTTTATCTACATCTATTTCTTCGTTGTTATCGAGAAAGTATTCATAAATATATCCTGTCTTTTCTTTTAAGGAAATATCTGCAAGATCTATCTTTTTTAAAAAATAAGACACATGTATTTTTTTCTCTTTATTCATATTATAAATTCTTATATCCTCTTTTTCATCAAAGTAATCATATATCTTTTTAATATCTTTATACTGCATATTGTTATTTAAAGCGATATTTCTGACTCGTTCAAAATATTTTCTATCCATTACCAAATCTGCCTTTTCAGAAAAATAAATATCATAAAATATCTTACCTATATCATCTTTAATAAGAATATCTTTGATTTCGTCTGATGGTTTAGATTTTTTTTGCATTATACAATATAAAAATTTTTCAAAAACACCTTCCGAATAAATATCTTCAGGATGATCTTTCAGAAAGCTTTTTATCTGTAAATCGATTTCTTTTTCTTTTTCTAACACTCTATAACTATTACACAATATAGCTCTATAGGTATCTTTCTTTGAACTATTCAACTCATCTAATTGAAACATATAAGGATTTAATCTACCAAGAACATATAGAATATTTTCCTTTTTACTATTCTCATTCACATCCTTAAGTATATTCATCATAAAAGAATATATAACTTCAAAAGATGTATATTTCTCTGAGATGTTCAGAGCCTTATTCAAATAATATTTTCCACTAAAAAAGTTCTGATAACCCAATATTAAAAGGATGCTCAACCCTATTAATAAACCGGTTATTTTCAGAACATATCTATTCTTCACCAGCCAATACCTTTAAGACATATTCAGGCGTAAAAGGAGCTTTTTTAAATCTTTTTCCAGTTGCATTGTACAATGCATTTGAGATAACAGGAAGTGGTCCGTTAATATTTACCTCTGCAATCGATTTTGCACCAAATGGTCCTGTCTCATCATAGGAATCCTCTGCAAGAATAGTCTTTATCTCAGGCAGATCCTTTGCTGTAAATATTTTATAACGACTAAAACCTTTATTTAACATTGTTCCTTTTTCAGTAAATTTATAATCCTCTACAAGTGCGTAAGATAATCCATTTACAAGAGCGCCTTCTACCTGTCCTTCTGCTAGTTTAGGATTAATAGCAGTTCCACAGTCAGTAGCTGTCGTATATTTTAATACCTTTATATTTCCTGTCCAGGTATCTATCTCAATCTCAGCAAAATGTGCGGTAAAAGGTGGCGGAGAAGCTTTTGACATCGTAGAACCTGTTGCCTGTATCTGCTGCAGATCCTCATTATGCATAGAACTCGTGCAAATATCAGAATAACTCACATTTTTATCAGATCCTTTTATAAAAACTCTTCCATCATGACACTCAAGTTCCTCTGTATCAGCCTGAAGCATAGATTGAGCATAATCTAGTATTATCTTTTTGACCTTCTGAGCACAATCTTTGACAGCAAGTCCCGAAAGATAGGTAGTTGAAGAAGCATATGCTCCCACATCAAATGGGGTGACATCGGTATCAGAAGAGATGACAATTATCTCTTCCGTACTTACCTCAAGCACTTCAGCAGCTATCTGTGATAATACTGTATCCGAACCCGTACCAAGATCAGTAGCTCCCATATTAAGATTAAAGGAACCATCATCGTTCATCTTAATATAAACAGATGCCATATCAATATATGGTACGGATGATCCCTGCATAAAACATCCCATTCCTATTCCTTTTAAATATCTTTCACCCTTTTGTCTTTCGTTTTTAAAATGATACTTTTCTTTTTTCTCTTTCCATCCTATATCTTCAGATGCTTTATCAATACATTGAGGCAATTCACACGAATCAATAGTAAAAATATGTCCTGGTTTTCCTTCACCTAAAGCTTTAAAGATTGGAGATGTCTCACCTTTTTTTACACAATGTTTTTTATAATAATCAGCCTGATCTATTCCACAATCCTCGCATATCTGATCTATCATCTGAGTATAAGCAAAATATCCTTGAGTCGCTCCATATCCTCTATAAGCTCCACCAGCTGGAAGGTTTGTATATACTGCTTTTCCAGTAAAAAGCAGATTAGGTATCTTATTTAAAAGTGGTAATATTTTTGAACCTACACATGAGACTACTGTAAGTCCATGAACACCAAATGCACCTGTGTTCTGGAGTGCATCTAATTTTAAGGCATTTATTGTACCATCATTATTATAGCCGACTTTATATCTTATTCTGAAAGGATGTCTTGTCCTTGAGAAAACAAAGGTCTCATCTCTTTTTAAAACTAGTCTTGCAGGTCTCTTAAGTCTCCACACTATAGATGCGACGATTGGTTCAAGCAAAGCTTCCTGCTTATTACCAAAACCGCCACCTATTCTAGGTTTGATAACCCTTATCATCCTTACGGGTATTCCGGTTGCAAGCGATACTATTCTTCTAACATGAAACGGAACCTGAGTTGCTGTCACGAGAACAAGTCTACCTCTTGAATCTATACTACCTAGACATGAAGGATTTTCTAATGGACAATGATGAGCATACTGAGTGAATACTTCACCCTCTTTTATATTATCAGATTCTTCAAATCCTTTTTCTACATCACCTACCTTGGCATCGACTTCACTTGCTATATTTTTCTCAGGTATGAAATTTATAGGGATAATCTGTTTCTTATCTTTTTCCATATGAATTCTTGGACTTTCTGGATCATCATACTTTTCAAAATCAACAAGCGGTTCATAGACCTCATATTTTACTTTTATCTTCTTCATAGCCTTTAAAGCTGTCTTTTCATCTATCGCAACTACTGCACATACTTTATCACCCTGATGTCTCATAACATCATCAAAGATGACACAATCATAAGGAGCAGGTTCCGGATAAGACTGCCCCGCTGTAGTAAAGACCTTTCTTTCAACGTTCTTAAAAGAAAATATATCTATAACACCTTCTACTTTCAAAGCTTCACTTTCATCAAACTCAATTATTTTACAATAAGCATGCGGGGAAGGCATCAATCTTATTACAAGAGTATCCTTTTCATAATAATCTTCGGTGAACTTTTCTTCACCTGTAGCGAGTCCTATTCCATCAATTTTTCTAACCGATCTATTTACCTCTTTAAAACTCATAGTCTTCCTCCCTCTCTTGCTCTTTTAGCAGCAAGTCTGACTGCATCCAATATCTTCTCATACCCAGTACATCTACATAGATTTCCATCAAGCGCTTCAAGTATTTCCTCTTCAGATGGATTCGGATTTTTTTTAAGAAGTGCATAAGTCGAAATGATAAAACCTGGAGTACAGAAACCGCATTGAACCGCTCCCGCATCAACATAAGCTTCCTGTATAAAAGAAGGAAAACCGACTCTTCCTATACCTTTAACAGTAGTTATCTCTTTTCCCTGAACACTGATTGCAAATATCTGACACGAGTTTACCGGTCGTCCATCAATCAGGACCATACATGCACCACACTGACCTTCTTCACAACCATTTTTAACTTCAGTAAAGCCATTATCTCTTAATGCTTTAAGAAGTGTGGAATCATTTTCAAGTCTTAGTTCTATTTTTTTTCCGTTTATTTTAAAATTCTTATACATATATACTCCTAACAACCTAAATTTTCTTTTGTCTCTTTAATATATATATCCAATAAGTGTCTTTTATAATCAGCTGAAAAATACATATCATCTCTGAATGTTATTTTTTCATTTTTATATTCTTCTATATCGAAGATCTTTATCCTTTCCTCGGATCCACGAAGTACACATTTCACTTTTTCATTTGACCTTACTGCACAGAAATTCATATATGGATAATCAAACCTCACGTTTGTCAATCTCCTATAAAACCAATTTAGATCCTGGTCTTTAACCGTGATTTTGGTTACAACAAAAGGTTTCTGTGGTTTATTATTTATTAACTCAAGAATATCGATCTGTTTTTTTTCACCACTGAATATTTCAATCTTAGCATCAACAGCAACAAGAGGTGGTATAATATCTGACCATGAAGGTGCTCCTACAACACTTCCACCTATTGTCATCCTGTTTCTTATTGAAGTAGAACCAGCATTTGAAAATACATCTGCTAAAAATACCAGTATATTCCCATCTTTTTTTAAGTCTTTTGATCTTTCAATAAATTCACCTACAGAAAGATATGGTCCAATCTGAATAATTCCTTGTTCAATTGATAAAAAATCAAGACCCGTCTTTTGAAGATCTATTAGCGTCTTTACATTTGAAGGTCTTAACCTGTTTAATGTAAGCCCACCTGAATGAATTCTGCTTCCTTCCTTCTTTAATGATTCATAAACTTTTTCGATCTTTTCAGGAAAGATCCATTCTATATCATTTTCAAACATATTATCCTCCCAATATCAATACAATTATTTAGGTTTTCATATTATTTTTATCAATAAGATTTTACCATATTTTTTATCTTACAAAAAATATTACTTTATCAGTATCGCCTTTTTCATTTATAACACTTATTATGTTCTTGCCTTTTTTCGGTGTTATATAAAACACTTCCTGACCTATGGATTTGTCCAGGAGAATACTGTTAAAATACAAAAAATACTTTGTGTTCTTTTGATTCGTACTTATTCTAATAGCTATCTTTTCATCTTTTACCAGACTTAAAACAGCTTTGTCTGTAGGATAATTTATTCTTATACTTTTCTTATGATCAATCTCAGGACACAGAGGATTATGTTTAGGTATCAGGTCCTTTTTATAATTTTCAGATAAATATGGTTGGATCTCAGGCGGAAAATATAGAAAACTCTTTAAATTATAATCAAAACCTTGCCAGCAACTTGAACAGACTATCTCGTTTTTTTCCTTGTTATAAGGCAGCCTGACATGATAAGGACAACTCTTTAAGAGTTTTGCATCAGCAGGTCTCTTTGACGTTATAGTCTTTTCACATCCAGGACCAGCTCTATATCCCGTCTTCTCACATAAAACGATCTCAGAAAATTCTTTTGAATGATCTTTATCTTTAAAGCCGTTCTCTTTTTCTTTAAATAAGGCAAATATTCTGAATAAAACCGGTGCAGAAGCTCTTGAACCTGTTAGATCAGGTGACGAATCTCCGTTGAAGTTTCCGCTCCATACACCAACAGTATATTCACCATCAGAACCTACCGCCCATGCATCTTTTGCTCCATAACTCGTTCCTGTCTTCCAGGAAATTTGATTTGAGTATCCTAACTGAGCATAAATCCTATCTATTCCAGGTCTTGAAAGGTCTTTCAGACAATCCAGGATCAACGTAGATGCTCCATTTGATATTAAACTCTTTTTAGGATAGCTTTTTTCATCAAACAATATTTTAGATCTGGTAAACTCACCACCATTTGCCAGTGAGCAGAACATCTCCGATATTTCTCTAAGGTTTCCTTCCGCTCCACCTATTATAAGACTTAGTCCATAATCATCCGCATCCCTAAAAAGAGTTGTCATACCTGCTTGTTTAAGAAAATAATAAAAAGCATTGACACTGTATGACTGCAAAAGTCTTACAGCAGGGACATTTAACGATCTTATTAGAGCATCTTTTACTCTAACGACTCCCTGAAATGTCCCATCAAAATTCTCCGGACTATAAGGACCATAAAAAGTAGGTATATCGAATAATATACTTTCCGGAAGTATCATCCCCTCATCAA
This sequence comes from Candidatus Muiribacterium halophilum, assembly GCA_002869225.1. Lineage (GTDB taxonomy): Bacteria > Muiribacteriota > Muiribacteriia > Muiribacteriales > Muiribacteriaceae > Muiribacterium > Muiribacterium halophilum. The sequence goes on from PKTG01000025.1 coordinate 69,388, forward strand.
TAGCTAAAGCATAAAGAAAAGGTTTTAATATCGAACCAGTGGATCTTGATGCTCTAACACCATCTACCATAGAATCATTAGGAAGATCAAAAAATAAAGGGTTCCCAATATAACCTATTATTTCTCTTGAAGAGTTTTTAATTACAATAACCGATAGATTATTTATACCATGTTTTTTCAATGCTCTAAGTTCCTCTTTGGTTATTGTCTCAAGTTGTTTCTGAATATCCATATCAATAGTTGTATGAATTACATAAGATGATCTTTTATCTTTCAAACTCATACAAAGATGTGGAGCATAAAAGGGTATGTTCTTTTTAAACTCCGGTATCTTTTCAGCAATTGAAAGCTTATAAATAGGAAGTGATATCATTTTTTCATCTAGGAGTTTTTTAAGAAGTTCATCTCTTTTTATTCTGAGTCTGTCCCTTTGAACCACAAAATTTACATAAGATGGATTATTTGGAAGAACTGCCAATGTAGCATATTCAGCCCAACTGAGTTCATCTATATCTTTAAGAAAAAAAAGGTTTGCAGCAGTACCTACGCCTCTTATGTTCATACCATATGGAGCTTGATCAAGATAAGCTTTTAAGATCTGTTTTTTACTATTAGTGAGTTCAATTAAAATTGCTTCAAATATCTCTTTCATCTTATTGAAATAAGTCCTTTTTCTTAGACTTCTCATCCTGGCAAGCTGCATAGTAATAGTAGATGCTCCGCTTCGTTTCTGGCCGGATATATTACCTATGAACGCTCTTATTATTGAAATAGGATCAAAACCAGGATGGTAATAAAATCTTTTATCCTCTTTGATCAAGACACATTCTTTGAACTTTTCAGGATAATCTTTATAAAAAGAAAAAGGCATTACGTACTGATCATCTTTTGAAATAAAAAGGCTCATTAAATGACCATCTTTTGATAAAACTGCTTTACCTGAACTTATGAAATATATATTTTTATCAAAAGTTATAAATAACAATAATATAGCTGCTATTAAAACTATTAGCAGCCAATAAAACTTTTTCCAGTTTTTCATTCTTTTATATTGATCTTATCTGTCTTTCCTTTGTAGAAAATATCACTGCTATACATATTCTGCGCAAAACTTCCAGGCAAAGTATATTCACCTTTATTAATACATCTTAACTTTATACTAAAGTGTTTCTTTTTATTGCCTGCAAGATCAAAGAACCATGTTATCGAATCATCTCTTTTATCCATATGATCAAATCCACTACTTTTTTTGACCATAGGATCTGCTTTCTGATAATCATCCTGCAAAAATTCCCAGCACCCGGATATTTTTTGCTGAAGCAGTATATTTTTCTGAAGACTTCCTGTGAGATTTTTGATTGAGACTGTCATATAGAATTCTTCTGAACTCTTTATTTGTTCAGGATCAACAATCAATCCATTTTCATCTCTAAATTCTCTCTGAATAAAAAGCCCGTTTGATATTTCTTTTTCATCTTCTCTTCTTTTTGATGAATATATAGCAACGGAAATATCATCTTCTGATTCATTCTTTATTTCTAATAAATCACTATTTTTATCAAGAGCTATTTTTAAAATCTTCTCCTTATTTATCTTTTTCCTATTACCATTTTTGTAGGTCAAAGACAGATTCAGATATTTGTCTTTAAATGTATTTAAATATTTCAGAGTACTTTTTATGACTAAAGCTCTATCAAGTGTTGATCTTCTCTCTCTAAGTCTCTGAGATAAGATCATCTGTCTAAATACTTTTAAAGCTTTATCCTTATATCCAAGATCTATATAAAGTTCAAGTATCATTGAAAGGTCTGTCAATCCTAAATTTGAATAACCATCCCTAAAAATTGTCATCTTACTTATATTTTCAGACATCAAATTCTCAATCATATCTTTCTGACCAAGATTTTTATAGGTATTTATCAATAAAAGCAAAGAAAGATCCCTAAGTTTTTCCTTATCGTTTTGAATCATATAATTTGCTTCGCTTAGAACATCTTTACCAATAGAAGATAATACATATAATCTAAAGGTCTTTTCAAAAACATTCCCTTTTTGTTCTCTTGACTTATTAACCTCATTGGAAAGCCATCTTGAAAACATATTGGAATCAACATAAAAACCTTTTTCCTTTGCTAAATTTAAAAATAGACCAGCATAAAGATTAGCAAATTCCAAATAATATCCTCCACCTGGCCAATATGCAAACTCTCCTGAACTCTTTTGAAAATATTTTAATCGTTTTATCGCCAATGTGACATTCTGATTTGCTTTTTCTCTTAGTGTGTCATCTTCAATAAAAGTTCCATCTATATATAACTGTGGCAGGGCTTTTGATACAGTCTGTTCAAGACAACCGTATTGATAATCAACAAGACTTTTTAGATTTGAGAACAATTCAAGACTATCTATAGTTGATATCTCAATATATGAGTTATCAGATATTCTATTTTGAACATTAAATATCTCACTTTTTTTTAGAGTATTATACTCTTTAATCATCATGTAAGGTGCAGGATCGATAATAACAAGTTCAAAATTTCTTTTTATGATCTTACCGTTATATTTTATACTTATAATCAAATTTAAATCTTCTTTTTCATCAGCTGCATTCACTTTAACATCAAGGACTTTTTCTTTTTTTAGAGTAAATTCTTTTTTTTGCTCTGTATAAACTTCACTTCTACCATCAGATATTACATCAAATTTTATCTGTAGATCTTTTTCAATATTATTAATAAGTCTTATAGGAATTATTGTCTTGTCTTTTACATAAAGAAATCTTGGCATGGAAGGAAATATACTAATATCCCTAATTACTTTTATGTTTTTTCTGGAGCTTCCATATCGTTGGCCTCTTGCACCGGCTAAGGATACTCTTACACTTCCTTCGTAATCAGGCATAGTAAATTCAAAGGAAGCTTTTCCATTAATATCAGTTTGGATCAAACCGGAAGAGATCTGAACAGGAGTAAATCTTTGAGATGCTATTCTGTTGATGTTCTTCTTTCTAAGATCAAGGCTTTCACCTCCTCCTATTGATAAAGAATTCACAGAGTTTCCATCAGTTGGTTGAATAAATCTATTGAAGATATCAGAAGTCTCAACTCCAATACTATTTTTCTTATAAAAATATCTTTCAGGATCGGGTGAGGTATAATCAGTTATAAGAAGTAATCCTTCATCCGCAATATTCAAGACTAGTTGAGATTGTATCTTTTCCTTAGTATCTATCTCTATCCTGACTTTTTCTCCTGGTTGGACCTCATCAGGACAAATCAAAGAATAATTTAGCTTTCTTTTATCATCCATGATCTTTATTTCACATATTCCAAATATCCTTGAAGGAATATCAATATCTTTTTTATATTCAGGAAGAAACGATATAAATACAAATACATTTGGAAACATATTTTTGCTAATAGCTAGCTGAGCAATATTTCTACCTTTTTTTACATCTATCCATCTTTCTTTATATATTATTCCTTTGCCTTCTATTGTTAAAAGTGCCTTACCCGAGAATGGTGCATCAAAAAGAACCTTTGCAATATCCCCACCAAAATATGAATCCTTTTTCGGAGTGATCTTAAGATAGAAACTATCCTTATCCGACATCTGCTTTCCCCAATCGAATGCAGAAAAGAAAGATGAGGTTGAGTAAAACGCATCTTCTGGAGAATCTATCAGTATAAGATACTCACCTCTTGTTGAAGGAGTAAAACTGATATCCACAGGAGAAGAACTTGAGACAATTGTTCCTTCTTTTTCCATAACAAGATCATCTGAAGACATAAAATGTTTTCTGAACTCTCTTTTTGAGGAATAATGCCACCACCAATAAGATTCATTTCTAAGTATTCTATATCTTAACTTATGCCCCGGAACAAATTCCCCTTCCGAATTCACTAATACAACTGAAGTCTTCTGTTTTTTACCAGTTTCCAAATAATTAAATTCGGATCTTAATATTCCACTATACAATCCCTTTCCCTTTATTGAAAAACTAATTGAATCGCTTGTATCCCTACCATTATCCTCAAAGACTTTTGCTATTAATTCACATTTCAAAGGGAGTTCCTTTGAGATGTTTTCAGGAATATTTATGGAATATTTATAACCATTATCCGTCTTTGATAGATAATTTATATCGCTCATTGAAAATGATACAATCTTTTTTGTCTCATCATAAAAATCATAATTTGATAGTTTTTCAAAAAATCGCCTTGTAGAAAATATCTTTGCACTAAGGGAACTTTTCAGTTCTGTTGCAGGTTTACCAGTAAGATAGGATGAGATTCTATATACATCTTTTTGACTTCCTGGTCTAATATTTTTTCCAACATCTTTTATCTTGACTTCAAGTTTTGTCGGTACAATAGTCTCGATCCTGATTCTATGGTCTATTTCTGTCTGACCTGTGTTTATATGCATATTCCATACACCAGTAGGGGCTAGCTCAGAGGTCTTGAAAGTATAAAAATAAAAGCCATCCTTTGAATTTTTCAGCACTTTATCTTCAACTAGTTTTGACATAGTATCTTTAATCTTTATCCTTATAGGATGATCAGAAGGAAATGAACCATATCGGTTTCTGAATATAAGTCCGACATTTATTTCATCTCCTGGTCTGTAAACATCTCTATCAGTGAATATATAAGCGGTATTTTCTTTGTTCTCAACTTTATTAACAAGACCAAAAGATGAATATTCCAGAACGCTATCTTGAGGTTTTATAAAGGAAACACCTTTTTTATCTGAATTTGCAGTTGCGTATAAAAAATCTTTGTATCTTGATATGTATAATCCGTCTTCATCAGTCATTCCCCAATCAATAAGCTGATTCTTATCATCATATAAAGATAATTTTACTCCTTTAGCTGGTTTATTATCTTTTATATCAAAAACAAAGATATAAGATCCATCCTTTGTCTTCTTACAGCACATACCCAGATCTGTAGGTATAATGACCTTTTCTATCTGACCGTAGGAATAACGACTGCTCATAGACATCTTTTCCTGTGAATCAGAAAAAAGAATATTTATTTTATAGAGAATACCTTGTTGATTCTTGATATATTTTGAAATATCAATCTCTGTATCCTTCCATACGTTAAGCTTTGCTTTTGTGCTTAATCTCTTTTCAAAAACAGTCTCTCCATATTTATACATACCGTAATAATATTTATTATCACTTCTTAAAGAATTCTCATATAGGAAATATGTCAGATTATTAGCAAATAAACGTTCTAACCTAACTTTGACATAAGACACATTCATAGTCTGAAAACTAATGCTTTTTTTATTATTCATAGGAAGATATATACCTTCATTTTCAAATCTTATCTCAGGTTTTATATTCTCAAACACAACATCAAGAGTACGATCATCCTTTAGATGTTCACCATTCTTTGCTTCTAGAAGTTTGCTTATTTTAACCTTATACTTCTTTCCAGGTAAAAAATCTCCAATAAGAGTGATTCTTTTATTAAATATTGTCGTTAGATATTTAACATCCTGTGTTACCTCAATAAGGTTTTTCTGACCATGTTGTTTCAAACTTCTATTAAAGTCGATCTCTATTCTATTTGCCCCTTCAGAGATTCCTGCTTTATAACTGGTTACATCAAGATACTGATACATTGGGACTATAAAATCGTAATCCCAGTCGGGCTCTATACCCATATTTTTGTTTTTTATGTGAAGTTTAATTGGAATTGCCTCAGCTGTGGCTTTTTCTATCCTACCTGTATAAATAATAAGTTTTTTATCTCTTTTTTCTAACTTATCAATATTTTTAAAAAAACTTCTGTTCTTATTATCTTTTAAAAGTACTATATCACTTTTATTCACAGCTCCATATTGAAACGGCACATCAGATCTTATAGTTATCTTCAGGGAATAAAAACTACTATTATCCCTTTCAAGTTCCTCTTTATTTGTAACAACGAGTTGTCTTTTCTTTGTTTTAAAATTCACTTTATATACATTGTTCTTAAAGTTTTCTGTTGGAAATAACTTTTTAAGATCGACCTGAAGATTATAATCCTTATCAGGATATAATGTTTCATCAGGTACAAAGATCAAAGTATTATTGTCTATGATCTTTGTCATTACAGGAGTGTTTGGAGTCAATTTAAAAAATGAGCTTTTCAATATATTTTTATTTATATTTTTTTTAAACTTTATTCCAAATTCACTATCGGCTTTTATCTCTCCCTGAATGCTAAGATCTATTATATCTTTCATTTCAAGCACAGCTGATAAAGGCTTTATATTAAAAATGATCAGAAATAAAATAAAGATCAAGTATAAGAATTTTCTATGATTCATAATCCCCTCCGAATTACTTATTTAATTATCTTATGTTTATCTTGATTATATATCTTTTACAATCTAATTCCAAACTTAATCAGGTTGTATTTTATTTGCATAAACAAAATGTCGATTATTATATTATGACAACGTTAATTATTTTTTCTTCAATCTTATTGAGCTCTATATTATTTTTATTTTTAAAAAAAAATGAAAACAATTTAATCAATGATCAAAAAGAACTTTTTTCAACAGAGATCGTTCTAACCTCGGTGGATGATATCTCCCTTATCATAACAGATGAGAAGATCGATAAACGAATAACTATAAAAGGTTACAGAAATACAATGAAGCAAATAACAACTGATGGTAAGACCTATTATTTCGAATATTCTTTAACTGAAGACAAATCACTACTTACATATTGGGTATTTGTAGTAAAAGATAAAAAACAGATATTCGCCGAACAACTGGTTGCTAAATTAAAGGATAGCTGGGGAAACAATCTGATACAATAGAAAAACGATATCTCGTGAAGTGTAATGCGTAATGGTTAGAACAGTGAAAAAAATTCTGTTTTATGTATAAAAAAAAGGGCATTCATTCGAATGCCCTTAATATTTATAATCGTTCTTTGATTATTTTATTTCAAGATCGATAACTGGAACTATTTCATGACTGTATACAGTTACATGAGTCTGTCCGTTATCTTCTATTTCTGCATAACCTCTTGAATCAACTCTAGCTGTTTCGTATTTATCATTTCCATCATAAGCAGTTACAACGATTCCATCAGCAATTGCTTTGGTATCAGCATCAACACTTACAAGGATCTTTCCATCAACTCTAACAGCTTCAGCGTTTACCTGTCTTGGAGCGGAAGTTCTTACTTTAACTGTTCCATCACCAAAATAGATCACCTGTTCTACAAGCTGGTTACCATAACCACTATCAGATACTCCGTATTCTTCAAGAGTTTTTAGCATACCATATAGGTTAGCAACGTCAGCTGTCTCGTGTAGCTTCTGACAATACTGTTCGTTAACTATTTCTTTCTGCCATACACATGGAGGAACCCAAGCCATGTTAGTTGATGCAGCAGCCATACCTATTGTTCCACCACCATTAGCATCACCTGATCTAAGCCATGCTTCGGCAAAACATTCATCAAGTGAAAGTTTACCGTTAACACAAGCTACAGACCATATAACAGGAAGCATCATACCATTATCAACATTTTTTGCATCACTAGTATTAAAACCTGAAGTGACCCACTGAGTTGCTGAACCATGACCAATATAGTTGATCATAGTAAGTCCTTCGTTAACAGCATTGAATATAACACTCTTATTTGAGTTATATCCATGACTGTTTGAATATTCAGGATCATAACATCTAGCTATGTCGGTAAAACCAAGATCGTTTTCAAGAGCTGCATTTAGTTCTTCAGCTCTCTTCCAGTCATCCGGACTTCCCTGATTCGATGCTATAGCAAGAGCTTTTTTATACCATGCAGCTCCAGCTTCAGGTTCTTTTTCATATCTTATAGTCTTAGCAATAATAGCATTTAGCTGTTCATTGTTCTTGACTGATATTCTTGAGATGAAAGCATCTGGTACGTTATCAGCTCCAGCTAATTTAACATACATATTATCTGAATCAGCTCTTTCGTTTTTCCCTTTTATACATGGAATATGTTCAATATCACCAACAAAGATAACATGAGTAAGTTCACCAGCATCAAATTTCTGCTGAATATAAGCTTTTATTGAATCAGAATCGGAACCGATCTCTGATAACTTTTTAAAATCAACATCAAAACCTATCTGTCTTTTCCACTGAACCAGTTTTTCAGTCTCAGCATAAAACTCATCATAAGCAATGACAAGAAGATTATTTGAAAGATCAGGAGCCTGATATTCATCTTTATTTATAAGTGGTGACTTATAATTAAGGAATATATTACTATAGATATTTTCAAAAGCTTCGGATTCATTATAAGCAACTCTTGGAGAAAGGTTTCTATAACCGTTTACACTAACTCTTACAGATATCTTTTTGTAAACTGTTAGAGTGTTTTGTGCATCATTATACTGAAATGGTATTATCTGTGCTCTAATACCAGAAATATCTCTCATTATAAAAGGAGATGAGACTGATACAAGATTTGAGTATGCAGGATAATCTACATCGTTTCCATATACTTCTTCGTTCCATGTATAAGGAACATTTTCAGGATCGATGTTTCTAGTTATATTTCCTTTAGAGGAAATAAGTCTAACATCATTGATCACTTCTTTTTCACTATCAACTATCTCAATTGAGATATCGTTTGAGAAAGGAATAGCAATAAAAGCTGATACAGCTTTAAGCTCTGGATAACCTTTCTTAAGAAGATCGGAAGAACCATTAACACTTATTGTTTTATAAGTCTTTCCATCTACGATCTTTTCATCAACCTGAACTCCAGGAAGAACGATATCAAATCTTATGACATCTCCAAGATCACTTTTCACAACCTTTTGTACTTCAGCATTTCTTTCTCCTGTAAAAGAGATCCAGTCTGCTGAGATAACTGTTGAAAGTAGTACACATAACGCTAGTAAAAAAACAGTTTTTTTCATGTTACGCTCCCTTATAAAAAATTAATGATGCGACAATGATATCATACTTAACCAAAATAAAAAAGGCACCCTATAAAGGATGCCTTTTATTATAAAACACTAATTATATCACTGGATCTCAAGATCGACAACCGGTACTATATCGTTACTATATACAGTAACATGAGTCTGACCATTGTCATCTATTTCAGCATATCCTCTTGAATCTACAACTGTACTGTCAAATCTTTCTTCACCATCATATGCAGTTACAGTTATACCATCTGCTATTGCTTTGGAATCAGCATTAACACTTACAAGGATCTTTCCATCAGTTCTTACAGCTTCTGCTACTACAGCCTTTGGAGCTTCTGTTCTGATGTTAACTGTACCATCTCCAAAATAGATCACCTGTTCTACAAGCTGATTACCATAATCAGAGTTATTAACTCCATATTCTTCAATACATTTAAGCATACCATAAAGGTTTGCTACATCTGCAGTCTCATGAAGTTTTTTGGAATACTGATTATTGACTATTTCCTGCTGCCATACACATGGTGGGACCCATGCCATATTAGTTGAAGCAGCTGCTATACCTATACAACCACCACCGTTTTCATCACCGGATCTGATCCAGCTTTCTGCAAAACATGTATCTTTCTGTAGTGCACCGTTAACGCATGCTACTGACCATATAACAGGTAGTTTCATACCATTATCTACATTTCCTGCATCAGAAGTGTTAAATCCTGAAGTGACCCAACTATATTCTGAACCATGTCCAATATAGTTGATCATTGATACACCCTGATTGACAGCATCGAAGATTACACTTTTATCATCGTTATAACCATGACTTGTTCCGTAATATTCAGGTTCATAACATCTTGCGATATGAGTAAATCCAAGATCGTTTTCAAGAGCAGTGTTAAGTTCTTCAGCTCTTTCATAATCTTTAGGATTACCCTGATTTGAAGCTATTGCAAGACCCTGTTTATACCATGCTGCACCTGCCTGAGGTTCTTTTTCATATTTAATAGTCTTAGCGATAATAGCTTCAAGCTGAGTGTTGTTCTTGACTGATATTCTTGATGTAAACGCATCAGGAATATTATCCGCACCAGCAAGTTTTACATACATATTGTCTGAATTAGCACCTTCATAAAGACCACTTCTACATGGGATATGTTCAATATCACCAATAAACATTACATGAGTTAGTTCACCAGCCTGATATTTCTGTCCGATGTAATTCTGAATAGCATATTCAGCATCTTCATTACCTGAAACTATCTCTGAAAGTTTTTTGAAATCTACATCAAAACCAATCTTTCTTTTCCAGTTTACAAGAGCTTTTGTAGTATCATAAAAATCATCATAAGCAATTACAAGAAGATTGTTTTTAACTTCAGGAGCATTATAAGCTCTTGATCTTGAAACAGGTGAAGAATAATTAAGAAATACACTACTATAAAGTTTTTCAAATTCCTGTGAAGCAGTATAATTTACTCTTACAGAACTGTTTCTTGAAGCAGGAACCTGTACTCTTAAAGTAACACTTTTAAGCACTTTAAGGACTTTCTTTTCATCGTTGTACTGGAATGGGATTATCTGAGCTCTTACACCAGCCACATCTCTCATAACGAAAGGTTTAGATACTGATACAAGTTGATCATCAGCTGGATAGAAAACATCTTTTCCATATACTTCTTCATTAAATTCATAAGGTACATCTTTAGGATTTACATCCCTTGTAAGCATACCTTTTGAAGGAAGAAGTCTGATATCATCGATCTGTGCATACTGAGCATCTACTATTTCAATCCTTGATGCTCTTGCATAAGGCATAGCAAGAAACGTAGATATCTTTCTTAGTTCAGGATAGCCTTTTTTCAGATCCACTGATGAACCATCAATATAGATCTTAGAATATTCCTGACCGTCTATCATGACTTTTTCAATGGAAAGTCCAGGAAGGACTACATCGAATCTTACTGTATCTCCAAGACTACTTACTAGATTCTTGGAGACCTGTTTTTCAGCACTTCTGCTGAATGCTACCCATTCTGCAGCAGGAACTACTGCTGAGATGAGGAAACATAATGTGAGAACGAAAATGAATTTTTTCATTACTATTTACTCCCCTTCTTCATATTTTTTTTACATCTTTTTGATATCTTAAGTAATTATAGCAAAAAAATATCAGTAATGTAATAGGTTTTTTTAAAAAAAAAGGCACCCGTTAAGGTGCCTTTTGATTTATAAGTATTGTTTATTGTATTTCAAGATCAACTACTGGAACTATGTTTTTACTCCAGATAGTTATATGCGTCTGTCCATTATCTTCCATAACGATATCTGATCTGCCGTCTGCTCTGACAGTCTCGACTTTATCAAGATTATTATCATAAGCAGTTACGATAACACCATCAGTAAAGTTCTTTGTATCCATTCCATCTATCGCTACCATTATCTTACCATCAACTCTAATAGCTTCAGCACTTACCTGTCTTGGAACTTCAGTTCTGATTGCTACAGAACCTTCACCAAAATAGATTACCTGTTCTACAAGCTGATTACCCTGTGAAGAATCAGTTGATCCATATTCTTCCATACATTTAAGCATTCCGTATACATTAAGGACAGCTCCTCTATCATGCATCTTCTTGCCCATCTGTTCTGCAATGATCTCTTCCTGCCATACACATGGTGGTACCCATGCCATATTTGTTGAAGCTGCAGCAATACCAATACTTCCACCACCGTTTTCATCACCAGAGTTCTGCCATGCTTCAGCAAAACATTCGTTTCTGTGAAGAGCACCGTTAACACATGCAACATCCCATATTACAGGAAGTTTCATTCCGTTGTTGAGTTTTTTAGCATCACTTGTACTGAAACCTGAAGTGACCCATGTGTAATCTGAACCATGTCCAATATAGTTTATAACTGATACACCATCTTCGGTAGCATTAAAGATTATGCTCTTATCGGACGAATTTGCTCTTGCACTTTTATAATAAGGCATTGGTTCCATTGGATTAGTTGGGTTGTATGGATCATATGGGTCGTAAGGATTATATGGATCATCCTTCCACCATCCTCCACCTGAATCCGGAGCAAAACATTCATATACTTTAGTAAATCCAAGTTCATTTTTAAGAGCATCATTTAGCACTTCACATCTTTCATAATCTTTTGGACTTCCTTCACTTGAAGCTATACCAAGACCCTGTTTATACCAATTCCCCATTTCAGGAGTCTTTTCATATTTGATAGTCTTTCTCACAACAGCATAAGCTGCATCAAGAGACTTAACTGAAAGTCTTGAGATAAATGCATCAGGTACGTTATCTGAACCTGCAAGTTTAACATACATAGTATCTGAATTAGCGTTTTCCTGTTTACCTTTAAGAGTTGGGATATCTTCGTATTCACCTAAGAAAGTTACAAAACAAAGTTCTCCCTGTGCATATAGGTCTGATATATAATCTGCAAGAGCTTCTTTTGAACCAAGCTCTGAATAATCTTTAACTATTACAGTAAAACCAGTCTTAGTCTTCCAATCTGCAAGTTCCTGTGCTGCTGGAAGATAATCATTAGCACTTACAATAAGAAGGTTTTTAGTCTCAGCTGGAGCATTGAACCCACCATCTTTTGTTATAAATGGTGAAGTATAGTTCATAAATACATCAGAATAAAGTTTTTCAAATTCTTCTGAGATAAACGCACTTACTCTGCTACCATATCCTCTGTTTGAAGCTGAGGATACTTTTACTTCAAAGCTCTTAACTATCTGAAGTGTCTTTTCTACCGGATTATATCTGAAAGGAGTTATTTCTACTCTGATACCTGAAATATCTCTTAGAATAAATGGTTCAACAGATGATAAAAGCTCTTTTGGATAATACTGATCTTTTGAATATACATCAGAAAAAGTATATTCTACATCTTCAGGATTTATATTTCTTGTAATACTTCCCTTTGATGGGATGATATTGATGTTATTTATTACTTCAACATCTTTTTCAAGAACTTCTACTTTTGCCTGCTCTGGAAGAGGCATAGCTATAAAAGCTGATACTGTTCTAAGTTCAGGCATTCCTTTTTCTAAAGTCACAGCTGAGTTATCAAGGGTAAGTCTTGTATAGACCTTTCCATCAATATCTCTTTTAATCTGTGCAATACCATCAGTGTCTATCTGTACACTAAACGATACATCGATTCCACGATTAACATTAAGATTCTTTTCAACTGTTGCTGCAAAGACAGCTGAGATAGAAAAGATAACTACTAAAAGCATAACTAGTGATTTTCTCATGTTACCCCCATGTTTGATTTGTTAATTAGTGTAATTATAGCAGAAATCTTTTTAAAGATTAAGCGTTTTTTTAAGGACATCGATCAATTGATTGAAAATAATAAATCAACAGATTCCAATCATCATCAACAGAAGTTTTTACCGGCAGACACTATTGTTTATTTCTCTCATTATTAAAAAGATCTCTTTCAAAGAAACATTTTTTTTATTAAACAACATCAATCTTGCAAATGTTTTATCCAGTAGATCAAAACTTTTTTCTTCATTGCTGATGGATCTTGCAAATCTTTCGATCTTCTCGAAATGATCTTCGCGAATATGCCAATGCATATTTCCCCCTGTTTTGATTTTAATCACAAAATTTTCACTTATACATTAATCTTATCGTTTTCAGGGGTGATTATTGAATACCTAGAGTTAGGTATATATTGTTATAAAAATAGTTATTTATGAATGTTTTTTTAGTTATAGATGTTTCTGTAACATTTTATAAGTGTTTAAAAAACATGATGACAGAGTACAGTTTTCAGATGACAGAAAAAACTATGGATACCTGACCAGGAGCTTTTCAGGTATGACAAGCTTAGACAAAGACTACGGTAAAAATGAGACTTTAAATTCAAAAAAAATTCACGACGGATGAAGTGACTGTTTTTTTGAATAAACAAAGGCATACAGGAAGTATGACTGAAGTAGGTTAAAGTTGAATGAGATTAGAGAAAAGAAGGTTTATCAACTAATACAGGGAAACTTGCACAGAAACGCTTACCCAAAGTGTTCTCGCGTTGAAGTGTAAGTAGAACTGGAGTAGTTGATGATTTTACCTTCGAAATTTTCTTACTTAGAGATTCTAAGGGAATCAAAAGCTTATGGATCCCTGCCTTCGCAGGGATGACAGACATATTACTAAGGGTTTAAAAAGATTTTTAAAGTATATTACTGTGAAAATGCATGTCATTTTCACTAAGCTTTACAATAAAAAGGTCAGAAATCAATGGGTCAGGCTGAGCTTTGTAAGCTTAATTTCGGATTCAGCCAGGCCCTTGTCTGTCCCTACTGTTTACTGTTCTCTTTCCCACTGTTTACTTTTTCTCTAGAGTTTTACAAGTCCTTCCTTTATTGCATATCTGACAAGATCAGCCTGTTTATGAAGACCAAGCTTTCTCATTATGTTTTTTCTGTGTACGTTTACGGTATGAACACTAATAGAAGTATAAGTGGCTATCTC